>CAYVPZ010000162.1:0-8773 GCA_964453955.1 uncultured Solibacteraceae bacterium
CATGCGGCTCGATCTGACCAGCCCCGGCTCTCTTCCGCAGCGCCGCGACATTCGCAATCTCACCTTCGATGCCTGGAGCGAGCGGCGGCAGGACGAGGCGGCGGCGTTAATCCCGGTGGCCTATCGCGGCCACGTCGACAGCGAGATCAACGATCAGTACCGCTCGCCGGCCGGCTCGCGCCGCTTTCTCGCCAACATCATCCAGTACCCTGGCTGCGGGACCTTCTTCCAGCCCGCCTCCTTCATGGCGCTGGACACCGGCAATGGCCGCCTCTGCGGGATGTGCCTGAGCAGCCTGGTCGCGTTCGACGTCGGTCACATCACCCAGGTCTGCGTTGTGCCGGCGGTCAAGGGGAAGGGCTGCGGATACGAGCTGATGCGCCGTTCCCTCGAGGCGCTCGGAAACGCCGGTTGCCGCGCCGCCAGCCTGACCGTTACGGCGGCCAATACCGAGGCCATCGCGCTCTACGAGCGCCTGGGCTTCCGTACGGTGAAGGAATTCTCCGCGTGCGTCTGGGAGGGATTCTGAAGCAAAGGGAGTAAAGGAAGCAAAGGGAGTAAAAGGAGTAAAGGAAGTAAGGGAAGTAGAGGTGCAGATTCGTCGCCCGCGTCTCGATCTGCCTCCTCTACTCCCTTTATTCCCTTTATTCCCTCTACTCCCTCTACTCCCTCTACTCCCTCTACTCCCTCTACTCCCCTTATTCCCTTTGTTCCGCCAGCAGCCGCGCCCGCTGAACCCGCATCATGATGCTCCCCGGATTCCACTTCAGATACCGGTCGAACGCGGCCAGCGCTTCGGGCTTGCGCTGCTGGCCGTAGTAGAGAAATGCCAGCTCCATGCAGGCGCGCTCCAGCGATGGGTCCAGATCGATGGCGCGCTTGAGTTCCCGCTCGGCGCCCTCGAAATCGCCGGCGGCCTTCAAATCGACCGCCAGGTTCACCGCATAATCCGCGCTGTCAGGTTGTTTCGCGGCGGCCCGCTCGTGCAAACCAACTGCCTCGCGCATATCCCCGCGGATCACCCGCGCGGAGCCGAGCGCCTCCAGCACCAGCGGATCGTCGTCGGCCTTTCCGGGACCGAGGTTCTCAAGGAGAGCAAACCCGGGCCCGGTGAGCTGTGGAACGTGCTTCATCAACGCCTCGATCAGTTCGGCCAGCCCCAGATCGCGCTGCCGGAATTGCGCCGGCGGTTCAGCCCACGCTTCCAGATGCTCAATGGCCTCGACGGGCGGCTGCGCCAGCGGCTGGGGCCGCCGCAGAATACGGTGATCGGTGATGGCGCTGTGCTGGATGTCGGAAGCGGGGAAGCGGGGCATATGGCAGGAAACGCAGTCCATTTGATCGGAGGGATGGTCCGTCTTTGACAGCGAGGCATGGCACGATGTGCAGATGCCGCGCACTTGCGCCTTGCGGTCAACCGGCTCGCCATGCGGATCGTGACAAGTGCCGCACCACATCCGGCCCCCGCTTTCGCGCGCACATCGGCTCACGGCGAGCTGCTCGACATGGTTCACCACGTTGGCGCCGGTCTCGTGCCGGTTGGACACGTACACGGCCAGGACATCCTCCAGATTCAGGCCCGCATGGAAATCCGACGGCGACTTGCCGGGGTTCAGAACGCGGGACTCGCCTTCCAGGTGGCACTGCTCGCACACGCTGGAGCGCGCCCGGCCGGTGAGCTTCGCCGGGTTCACAATGGTCGCCGCCGAGGGGTGGCGGAGGTGTTCCTGGCTGGGGCCATGGCAGCGTTCGCAGGTGATGGGCTCCAGAGTCGCGCTGACCACCCGGCGGCTGTCGGGGCCGGAGAATTTCGTGCCGCCGGTGTGGCAGTAGAGGCAGGCTTCGTTAATCGGGCGGTTGAAATCCACCGCCGGCAGCGTCTGAAATCCCGGCGAGATATCCCACCCGTTGCGCTTGTAAAAGGAGACGGGAGACTGGAAAAAGTAGTCGCCGATGCGGACGATATAGCTATACCCGAACAGATTCGCGCCGATCTGATAGTCGATGGCATGCTCGTTCGTGAAACCGGCTTCGGAGAGGCGGTGTATCATGCGGCCGTCGCGCTGCTCGATGGCGATCACGCTGCCCGAGGCGTCGTGGGTGACCCGGCCGTCGCCGCGTGGAACGGGTGGAGCGATGGAGTTTCCCATGCACGACTGCAGAAATCGCGCCGTCTCCCGCGGGTGACAGCCGGCACAAACCGGCGGCGCGGCCTCGGCGCAAACGGCCAGCAGCAGAGCAACAAGCAGGACAACAGGCAATTCCCTCATGCTACCGCGAACCGTTAAGCTTCTACCGTTCCCCGGCCAGCCGCGCTCTTTGCACCCGGAACATGATGCTCCCCGGATTCCATTTCAGATACCGGTCGAGCGTGGCCATGGCCTCGGGCTTCCGTTGCTGCCCGTAGTACAGCAGCGCCAGTTCCATGTAGGCGCGTTCCAGCGACGGGTCCAGATCGATGGCGCGCCTGAGTTCGCGCTCCGCGCCCTGGAGATCTCCGGCGGCCTTCAGATCGTAGGCCAGATTGAACGCGTAGTCCGCGCTGTCCGGTTGCTTTTCAGCCGCCCGCCGGTGGAGAGCGACCGCGCCGCGCAGGTCCCCGCGGATCACCCGCGCCGAGCCGAGCGCCTCCAGCACCAGCGGATCGTCATTGCTCGTGGCGGGCCCCAGGCTGTCGAGAAGGGAAATCCCCGGTGCGGTAAGCTGCGGAACCTGCTTCATCAGCGACACCAGGAATTCGGCCAGCCCCAGATCGCGCTGCCGGACCTCGGCCGGCGGCTCGGCCCATGCTTCCAGATGCTGAATCGCCTCCACGGGCGGCTGCTCCAGCGGCTTTGGACGCCGCAGAATGCGGTGATCGGTGATGGCGCTGTGCTGCACGTCGGAGGCGGGGGAGTGGGGCATGTGGCAGGAAACGCAGTCCATCTGGCCGGAGGGATGGTCCGTCTTCGACAACGAGGCGTGGCACGACGTGCAGATGCCGCGCATTTGCTCCCTGCGGTCCACGGGATCGCCATGCGGATCGTGACAGGTCCCGCACCACATCCGGCCTCCGCTCTCTCTCGCGCATCGGCTCACGGCGAGCTGTTCGACATGGTTCACCACGTTGGCGCCGGTCTCATTGCGGTTGGACACGTACACGGCCAGGACGTCTTCCAGATTCAGGCCCGCATGGAAATCCGACCGCGATTTACCGGGGTTCAGAACGCGCACCTCGCCTTCCAGATGACACTGCTCGCACACGCTGGAACGGGCGCGGCCGGTGAGTTTCGCCGGGTTCACAATGGTTGCCGCCGAGGGGTGGCGGAGGTGTTCCTGGCTGGGGCCATGACAGCGTTCGCAGGTGATGGGTTCCAGTGTCGCGCCGACCACCCGCCGGCCATCGAATCCAGCGAACTTCGTGGCGCCGGTGTGGCAGTAGAGACAGGCATCATCGATAGGCCGGTCGAAATCGAACCCGTGCGTGGTCTGGAATCCCGGCGAGAGGTCCCAGCCGTGGCGCTTGAAAAAGGAGACTGGAGACTCGAAATAGTAGTCGCCCATGCGGACGATGTAGCTGTAGCCGAACAGATTCGCGCCAATCTGCCAGGCGATGGGATATTCGTTGGTGAAGCCGGCCTCGGTGAGCCGGTGCACCATGTGGCCGCCGCGCTGCTCGATGGTGATCACGCTGCCCGAAGCGTCATGGGTGACCCGGCCCGCGGGCCGTGGAACCGGCGCGGCGATGGAGGTTCCCATGCGCGATTGCATGAATCGCGCCGTCTCCCGGGGATGGCATCCGGCGCATGGCGGCGGCGCGGCCTGGGCGCAGACAGCGAGCAGCAGCAGGAGAAGCATGCGGACCCAACGACTCATGCGAGGACGGCGACCCTGAGCGATCTCCTATGCTACCGCGATTTCGGTGGCGCCGATGGATGCGGCTTCGTCGCGAAGCCACCGCAATCGCGGTGGCACCACAGGCCGCCCACTCAGCGGTGCAGCCGCCTTACCATTCTGAATTCGACGTCGGGAAACACACTCAGTGTGGTCTGCCCCCATTGCACCTCAGCGGGCAATGTCCAATGCCAAGGCTCCGTGAGCTTTGGCATCCCAGGCTGTGCATGGGTGTCAGCGTCAATGATGTAATCCGGGGCGAACACCCGCGGAATCCAGAGCGACTCGAAACCGATGCTCCCATCCACCCACCACCATTTTCCTGACCGCCTGTCAGGCAGGGAGCCGCCAATAACGACACCTTCCACGTAATTCCGATCTGATCGAACTTCCAGCGTTATTTCGCTGTCCCCCTCCAGGTTCCGAAGTTCGTATACCCCAGCAACGCGATCGGCAGACCCCACGCTCCAGCACGAGGTCAGTAGCATGCCGGGCTGTAACCAGGCCCACCGAATTCTCCGTGAACAGAGCATTCCTCACCGCCCGAGGATAGCCTGAATTGCCTCCAATTCCTTCCCCGCCTCGGCCCACTTGCCCTGCGCGCTGAGATCGCGATACCTCTGGAAGTGCTCGCGAATTTCGGTGAACCGCGGGTCCTGCAATACCTTCGCCTGCGGCGTGGACGCCGGCGCGGAACCGGCCGGCATCGCCGCCTGCTCCTGGGGCGGCGCCGTTCCCATGTCCGCGGCCAGTTGATCGAGCGCCTGCTGCCACGTGTCGGTGTACACAAGCATGTTCCCCATGGCCAGCGCGATTTTTTTCAACTGAGGCATGCTCGCCTCCGACGTCTGCCCCTGAATGTAGATCGGCTCCACATACAGGAACGTGTTCCCGATGGGCAGCACCTGCATCTGGCCGCGCAGCACGTGCGAGCCCTGCTGGTTCCACAGCGTGAGGTCCTTGGAAATGGTCTGGTCCTGGTTGATGCGCGCCTCCACCAGCATGGGCCCCAGAATGGTCTCCTGCTTGGAAAGCAGGAGAAAAACCTTCTCGCCCAGATGCGCGCCGTCGCAGCGCGCCATCATGAGGCCGGTCAAGTTGGGACGGTTGCGCGGCGTGAACGGGATCATCAGCAGGAACTCGGATTGCGTTTCGCCCGGCAGCGTCGCGCTCACGTAGGTGGGCGCCAGCGGGACCGCCTCCGAATTCTGGCCGCTGGTGTATTTCGCGATGTCCCACGCGTCGGACTTGTTGTAGAACGTCTCCGGGTCCCTCATGTGGAACATGCGGTAAACCTCGGCCTCCGCCTGGAAAATCATCTCCGGATAGCGCGCGTGACGCCGTAAATCGGCGGGCATTTCCGAAGCCGGGGTGAATAAATGCGGGAACAAATGCCGATAGGCCGCCAGCAACGGGTCCTGTTCGTCGAAGACGTACATCTTCACCGTGCCGTCGTAGGCGTCGATTGTGGCCTTCACCGAGTTGCGGATGTAGTTGAAGGCGCCCAGGCCTTCGTTGGAAATGGCCCGCGAGTAAGGGTGTGCGTCGGAGGTCATATAGCCATCCACCATCCAGACCAGGCGGCCCGAGTCGCTGAGAACGATGTACGGATCGGTGTCCCAGGAAACGAAACCGGCCAGCTCGCTCAGCCGTTCGCGGATGTTCCGGTGGATCATCATGCGGCTCTCCGGCGTGAGATTGCTGGTGAGCAGAATGTTCCAGTCGCCGCGCGCCACCGCGGCCAGAGTGCGCAGCCACAGCTCCGAAATGGGGAACCCGCCGCGCCCGTCGTAGCGCACCAGCACGTTGCTCGAGCCGGAGGGATAGTTGAATTCCTCCTGCGCGGTGCGGACAAACACGGGATCGTGCACTTCCTCGCCGTAGTAAATCTCCGGGCGAGTGAATTTCAAATCCGGCACCGTCACCACCGGCGGAGCATCCTTGATGAAGAGCATGGGAAGCCCGGTGGGAGAGATCCGGTTTGCCTCGGCCATTAAGATGCCGTAGCCGTGCGTGTACATGAAGTGGGTGGCGATCCAACTGTTCTGCGCGTCGCCCAGCGCGGTGACATCGAGCTCGCGCGGCGATACCAGAACCTGCCGCTGCTGCCCGCCGATGATGTAGCGGTCCACGTCGGTGTCGGAATACACGTAGGGGCGCAGCGGCTGCATCTGCGAGACGGTTTCATGGAAGGCGTGCCAGTCCCACAGCCGGACGTTGTCCAGCAGCGGCTTGTGCGCGGCCAGATCGATGTGCTCCTCGGGCCTGGCCTGGAACTCCACTTCCGTGGTGCGCCGGTTGAGCGCGAACGCCGACCGCGTGGCTTCAATGTGCCGCACAATGAACGGCCGCTGCAGCGAGATCTCGTTGGGACGGACATACACCGAGCCGACAATGGGCGGCAAAATGGCCCGGACAATCAGCGCCGCCACCACCACCAGGGCGTAGCGGGGCCGCCGAATGGATACCGCGAGCGCGGCCAGCAGACAGCAGCCGGCCAGCAGCCAGGTGAGCGGCAGGGTGACGTTCTGGTCCACGTAATCCATGCCCGCCATGAAGCCGTGATCCTCCAGCAGCAGGTCGTAGCGGTGCAGCAGGAAACTGGCGCCCAGACCCAGCAGCGATAACACGATAATGGCCCGCAGGAAAAACGACTCCAGCGCTCCGGCCAGATGGAACGAGCGAATGTCGAAGTTAACGGAAATGTCGCGCATGTCCTCCGGCATGTCCCGCTTGAGCTGCCAGGCGCGCGCGGTGAGCCAGTAGATCAGCATGGCGGCGATGCCGATGGCCAGCAGCAGTTGCAGCAAGTCCTTGTAGAACGGGAGTTCGAAGAAATAGAACGAGAGGGGATGTCCGAAGGCCGGGTCGCGCCATGCGGCCGCCGCGCTGGTGATCCCGCGCCCGCCGAAATAGCGCACCGCTACCCAACTGTCGATGGTCGCCGTGGCGATGATCAGGGCCAGCACAAACAACACCGCCGCGGAAATGCGCGCGTAGAGGCGATGCCGGCCGAGGCTGGTGCCGGCGAACCGGAGTGCCCGCGCATGGGCGATCCAGAACACCAGAAAGGCGATGATGGTGGCGAGCACCGACGGCGTCAGGCCATAGAGCAGCATGGTGAGCCAAGTTCGAATCTGACCCATCTCGCGCCACCACTGGTAATCGATCACCCACGACGAGGCGACCCTGACCAGGATGAGCACGACAACGATGGCGGCGATCAGGCTGATGCAGCCGCGGGAGGCGCGCGGCGGCGCGGGGAGTTGTTTACCGGAAGTGTAGTCCACTGCAAGCAGTTTACTCTTCGGCGAGGGCGCGCGGCGCGCGCCGCGTGTCCACCAACAGCGATAAGCTGGCAGGGAGCATGGAACGAATACTCCTGGCGCTGCTGATGGCCGCTTCCGCGTACGGCTTCTGGTGGCGCTTCCGCCCGGTCTGGCGCAACATCCGAAACGCGAAGGCCGATTCCGGGTTCCACCTGCGGCCACTCACCCGGCGCGTGCGCGATTCCCTTTGGGAAGTAATGCTGCAGGGTAAAGTCATCCGCCAGCGTCCGCTGCCCGGCCTGGCGCACGCGCTGGTGTTCTGGGGCTTCTGCGCATTTGCCCTGGTCACGGTGAACCACTTCGCCACCGGCTTCGGCCTGGGCTTTCTGGACCGCGTGGGCGCGCTCGGCCGCTTCTACTTCGGCCTCGCGTCCGTGTTCGCCGTGCTGGTTGCCGTGGGTATCGCCGGTCTGACCATCCGGCGATTCATCGTGCGCCCGCGGTGGCTGGGCCCGGTGTCGCCGGAATCGGGCGTGATCGCGCTGTTGATCTTCGCACTGATGGCCACATATCTGGCCGCGCTGTGGGTACCAGAGGCGTCGGCGGCCGGCCGGGCGCTGTGGTGGGCGCACGCGCTGGCCATCCTCGCGTTTCTGCCGCTCATTCCGCACACCAAGCACCTGCACCTGGCGCTGAGCCCCATCACCGTGTTCCTGAAGCGCGCCGAGTTCGCGGCCGTGCCGCCGCTGGTGGGTGACGAGGATTTCGGCCTCGATAGCGGCCGGGACGTCACCAAACTCATCTCGCTGCAGGCGTACTCGTGCGTGGAGTGCGGGCGCTGCACCGAGCACTGTCCCGCCAACCTCACCGGGAAGCTGCTCAACCCGAAAGAAATCGCTCTGGGCGTGCGCCGTTATCTGAATGAATTCGGCGCGGGGAGCGAAGAACCGCTGCTGGGCCTGCATCTTTCGCAGGAGGCCGCGTTCCAGTGCACCACCTGCGGCGCCTGCGAGTTCCAGTGCCCGGTGGGCGTCCAGCACTTGCCCATGCTGGTGGGCCTGCGGCGCGGCGCGGTGAATACGGGCAAGTGGGAGGACGGCCACGGCACGAAGCTGTTCCTGAATCTGGAGCGCAACGGCAACGCGCTGGGCTTCGCTTCGAGCGAGCGCGACAAGTTCATTCAGAGACAGGATCTGCCCATTTTCGATGGCTCCCAGGAATATTGTCTGTGGCTCGGCTGCATGGGCGCCTACGACCCGCGCGGTCGCGAAATCGTCGCCGCGTTTGCCGACGTGATGCGGCATGTGGGCGCCAGCTTCGGCGTGCTGCGAAAAGAGCGCTGCACGGGTGATCCGGCGCGGCGCCTGGGCAACGACCTTCTGTTCGGCCAGCTCGCCGAGACGAACCTGGATCTCCTGCGGCAGAGCGGGGTGAAGCGGATTGTCTCCATCTGTCCGCACTGCGTTCGCACCATCTCCGAGGACTGGCGGGAGTTCGGCGAACCCCCCGCCATCGAGCACCACAGCGAGTTCATGGCGCGCCACCTCGACAAGCTGCCGGCGGGGGCCACGCGCGACAAGGTGGTGTACCACGACCCCTGCTATCTGGGCCGCTATCGCAACGTCTACGAC
>CAYVPZ010000163.1:0-8766 GCA_964453955.1 uncultured Solibacteraceae bacterium
CCGGCAACGCGGACCGCGAGACCGTGGATGCAGCAGGCCGCGTGCGCGTCCCGCCCGATCATGCCCAGTACACGTTGCGCCGGGTCTGGCTCACCGAAGAGGAAGAGCGGGGATTCTACCTCGGGTTCTCCAATGAAGGCCTGTGGCCGCTGTGTCACATCGCGCACACCCGGCCCACCTTTCGCGGGGACGACTGGGAAGCGTATCGCGCGGTAAACCAGAAGTTCGCCGCCGCCGTGCTGGACGAGATCGCCGGCGAGGAAAGCCCGGTGGTGCTGGCGCAGGATTACCACTTCGCTCTGCTGCCGCGGATCATCAAGCGGCAGCGTCCCGATGCGCGCGTGGCCATCTTCTGGCACATCCCGTGGCCGAATTCCGAGGCCTTCGGCATATGTCCGTGGCAGCGGGAGCTGCTGGACGGTATCCTCGGGGCGGATCTGATCGGGTTCCACATCCAGGGCCACTGCAACAATTTCCTGGATACGGTGGATCGCGCGCTGGAGTCGCGCATCGACTGGGAGCGTTTCGCGGTGGCGCGGGACGGACACCTCACTCTGGTCCGGCCGTTTCCCATCAGCGTCGCTCTCGACCGCGCGGAAGCTGGCGCGCCCTCCGCGGAATTGCCGCATCTGGAACGCGCGGCCCTGCTCGAAAAACTAGGGGTGCACGCCACCTTCATGGGCATCGGCGTGGATCGCATCGACTACACGAAGGGGATTCCGGAGCGTTTCCGCGCCATCGAGCGCTTTCTGGAAAACTGCCCGGCGTACAAGAACGAGTTCACCTTCGTGCAGATCGGTTCGCCCAGCCGCACCGAGATTTCGCGCTACGATGACGTGATGCGCGAAGTGGCCGGGGAAGCCGACCGCGTCAACCGCCGCTTCCAGACGGGAAACTGGAAGCCCATCGTGCTGCTGCTGCGCCAGCACAGCCACGCGGAGATTCTCCCGTATTACCGCACCGCCGACCTGTGCCTGGTGACCTCCCTGCACGATGGCATGAACCTGGTGGCGAAAGAGTTTGTGGCGGCCCGACAGGACGACCAGGGTGTGCTCATCCTCAGCCGCTTTGCCGGCGCCAGCCACGAACTGGCCGACGCCCTGGTGGTGAATCCGTACGACACCGAGGAACTGGCCCATTCGCTCCACCGCGCGCTCGAAATGTCTCCCGAGGAACGGCGCATCCGCATGCAGCGCATGCGGGCGACGGTGCGGGAACGCAATATCTACCGCTGGGCCGGAAGTCTGATTGGCGAGCTCTGCGCGGTACGGACGGGCGACAGCACACGACGCCCCATGCTGGCGGCGGTGGGCTCATGACCGCGCATTTATTCGACGATTGGAGCGGGATCGCCGGCCGTCTGCGCTCGGCTCCGGTGATTGCGTTATTTCTCGACTTCGATGGCACGCTGGCGCGTCTGCGGCCGCGGCCGGAACAGGCGCTTCTGCATGGCTCGGTGCGCCAGGTTCTGTCCGTTCTGGCGCGCTGCCCGCGATTTCGCGTCTGGGTGATCAGCGGGCGCCGGCGGGACGACGTGCGCGCGAAAATCAGGGTCCCCCGCGTTCGCTATCTCGGGCTCCACGGATGGGAAGGAGACGGCGGCGGCGCGCTGGCCGCAGGCACTCGCCGGGATCTGCCGCGCCTCCGGTCTTCGGTCTCCACCGCAATGGCGAACATTCCCGGCGTCTGGGTGGAGGACAAGGAGTACGCTTTCACCGTTCACTGCGACGATCTCCCGGAGCCGGACATGCTCCGCGCCCGTTCCCTGCTCGACGCGATGGTGGCGCCGTTCTCCGGGCGTTTTCGCATCGAGCGCGGAAAAAACGTGTGGGAAGTCCTTCCGCGTGAGATCGGCGACAAGGGCGTGGCGGTCAGGCGTCAACTGGCCTTCCTGCCTGGCCCGGCCCTCGCCGTATACGTGGGCGACGATCGCGTGGACGAGCCCGCCTTCGCCGCCCTGCGCGACGGGATCACCGTGCGCGTCGGGGGCCATGGCCGCAGCCGGGCTCGCTACCGGCTGGGCGGGGTGGCCGAAGTGAGCGCTTTCCTGTATAAACTCAGGGCGGAGTTCGCATGAATAGCGCGGCGCAGCCGTTTCAGTTTGTCACCGCTTCGTATCTGGTCTGCGTGGAGAATCAAAAAGCCTGCACCGTCGCGGAGCTTCTCGACGCGCTGGAGCAGGCCAGCGACGAAGCCATCTTCTTCCACACGTTCCAGAGCCTCGGCCGCTATCATTTCATTACCGAGGGCTTCTCCAACGATTTTGCCCAGTGGGCGCTGGCCTCGCTGAACCAGCCCGTGCTGGCGGAGCGGCTGGCCGCCATCGACATCCGCGACTATGTTTCCATCGCCGAACTGCGCGCGGATATCCGGCGGATGCTCTCCGAGTATGTGGAGGCGCACGCGGGGCAGGCCAGACTGTCGGCGTTCGAGCCGTTCTACTTCTGCCGCACCGTGGAGGTGACGGTCCCGCTGCCGTGGGAGGCGCGCACGCTGTCGGGCATACGCGCCGGGCTGGAGCGTTTGAGCCACGCGTCTTTCTATCACCACTTCATCGCCTCGCGTCTCCGGCTGCATTTGCGCACCAACGATTTCTCGCACTGGTTCCGGACGGAGCTCGGCCTGGAACGGCTGGCCGATCGCGCGGACCAGATCGACATTTACACCAACACGCTCGACACGGCGCGCCAGGAGTTGATCGAGCTGGTGGACCGGGAGACGGCCGGATGATCGACGTCGCCGCCCCGCCGTCCTCCTCGCTCGATCAGTACGCGCCTATCGCCGGCGCCGCCGAGGTAGAAGAACTGCGCGCGCTGGCGGGCCCGCTGGAAGGCGCCACTGTGGAGATGGTGAACTCCACCGCGGTGGGTGGCGGGGTAGCCGAATTGCTGACGCGCCTGCTTCCGCTGATGCGCGGGGTGGGCCTCGACGCGCATTGGCACGTGATGGAGGCCGATGCGGAATTCTTCGAGGTGACCAAGGCCTTCCACAACGCCCTGCACGGGGCCGCCTGGCCGGCCAGCGAGCGCGATTTCGAGATCTTCCGCGAATACAACCGCCGCAACCGGGAACGGCTGCCGCTGGAGGGGCGCTTCGTAGTCATCCACGATCCGCAGCCGCTGGGGCTGGTGGAGGCTCGCCACAGCGGAAGCGGCGCGCACTGGACCTGGCGCTGCCACATCGATCTGTCGCGGCCCCACCCGGCGGTGTGGAGTTTCCTCGAACCGTGGGTGGTCCGCTTCGACGGCGCCATCTTCTCTTCGCCGGAATTCGCGCGCCAGCTACCGGTGCCCCAGTATCTGTTCTATCCTTCCATCGATCCGCTGGCCGACAAGAACCGCGAACTGGAGCCGGAATTCATGGCCGGCGTCCTCGAGACGTATGGAATCGACGCCAGCCGCCCGATCCTCACGCAGATTTCGCGCTTCGACCGACTGAAGGATCCGCTCGGCGTGGTGCGCGCGTATCGCCTGGTGAAGCGTTACTTCGATTGCCAGTTGGTGCTGGCCGGCGGAGGAGCGTCCGACGATCCCGAGGGCGCCCTGGTCCTGGGGGAAGTGCGCGAGGCGGCTGCCGGCGATCCCGACATTCACGTCCTCGAGTTGCCCGCGTCCAGCCCGCTCGAAGTGAACGCGCTGCAGCGCGCGTCCACCATCGTCATTCAGAAGAGCCTGCGGGAGGGCTTCGGACTCACCGTGGCCGAGGCGCTATGGAAGAAGAAGCCGGTGGTCGCTTCGGCGGTGGGCGGCATTCCCATACAGGTGATTCACAAACACACCGGCCTGCTGGCCCATTCCGTGGAAGGCACGGCGTATCAGATCCGCTTCCTGCTCTCGCACCCGGAAATCGCGCGCCAACTGGGCGAGCGGGGCCACGATCACGTGCGCGAAAACTTCCTCGTCACCGGGAATCTGAAACGGTACCTGACGCTGTTCCTGCACCAGGCGGCGGCAAACCGGGGACAGACTTACTGACTGGTTTGAGCCGCCAAACGGGCAAGCAGTAGTCTGTCCCCGTTTTGCCACCGCCTGTTCCCCGCTTTCGCGGTGCCCCCCAATTTTCCCCGGGCCTCAATCACGCGCCGCGCGGCTCGGTGGCCAGCTCGTGCTCGAAGCTCACCGGCGGGTTGTAGTAGAGGATGCGCCCGCAGGTTTCGCAGGACATCACCTGATCGCCGCGCCGCAGATCCTGCAGGAATTGCGGGCGCAGACTGATCTGGCATCCGGTGCAACGGCCATCCACCGCTTCCACCACTGTCGTTCTGCCCCACTTCTTCCGCTGGTGCTCGTACGCTTTGAGAAGAGCGGGATCGAGTTGAGCGGCCATGGCGGCCCGCTCCGCGCGCAATTGCTCCAGGCTCTTCCGGTCGGCTTCCGACTTCAGCCGGGCCTCGGCCTTCTCCGCCTCCACATTGGCCTTCTCCGTTTTCAGCGCGACTTCGGCCGTTTTCACATTGGCGTCGAGCGGCTCGGAGGCGGCCATCAGATCGAGCATGCGGTCCTCGGCCTTGCGAATCGCGTTCGCGCAGAAGTCGATCTCGTTCTGAAAGGCCCGGTACTGCTCGTTTGTCTTGGCTCCCAGCATCTGGTCGCGGAGCTTCGAGATCTTCTGCTCCTGCACCTTGTTGTCGTCTTCGAGTGTCTTGCGCTCCTTCAAATTGGCGGCGAGCGCGGCGCGATCCGCCTCGAGGCGACGCTTGTGCGAATCGAGCGCCTTTTCGATTTCCGCGATGTGCCGGGGAAGAGCGGCAATGGCCCGCTGCAACTCCGTAATCTGTGCATCCAGAGTTTGCAGACGCGTGACCAGCTCCATATCTGCGGTCATGAACAACTCGATTCTAACAAAGTGCGGACGTTGCCTCGGGGACGGGCAATGCGGAATCATAGAAGCTGTCCATGGCCCAGGTCCACGGTGAGGTCCCCTTCGACTCGTTGTTGCTGGTTTCCTTCGGCGGACCGGAGAAGCGCGAAGACGTGATTCCCTTCCTCGAAAACGTCCTGCGCGGCCGGCCCGTGCCGCGCGAACGCATGCTCGAGGTGGCCGAACACTACTATCATTTTGGCGGGCGCAGCCCCATCAACGATCAGAATCGCGAGCTGCTGCGCGCGCTGGCGGCGGAGCCTGGCATGACGATGCCGCTCTACTGGGGCAATCGCAACTGGCAACCGTTCCTGGAGGACACGCTGCGCGAAATGGCCGGCCACGGGCGGCGCCGCGCGCTGGCCTTCGTCACTTCCGCGTTCAGCTCCTACTCGGGCTGCCGGCAGTATCTGGAGGATATCGAGCGTGCCCGCGCCGCCGTGGGCCCGGAGGCTCCCGTCGTGGAGCGGCTGCGGCCCTTCTACAACCATCCTCAGTTCATCGCCGCGGTGGCGGACCGCGTGAGCGAGGCGTTTGCACAACTGCCGCCCGAACGCCGCGCCTCCGCGCACCTGCTGTTCACCGCGCACAGCGTTCCCCTGGCCATGGCCGAAACCAGCGACTACGTGCGGCAACTGGAGGAGGCGGCTTCGCTGGTGGCCGCGAGCGTGGGGCGCGACGATTTCCACATCGTGTATCAGAGCCGCAGCGGCGCGCCCGGACAGCCGTGGCTGGGGCCAGACATCGTGGAAGCGCTGGGCACGCTGAAAGGCGCGAGGGACGTGTTGGCCATGCCCATCGGCTTCGTCTCCGACCACATGGAAGTGATCTACGATCTGGACACCGAAGCGCGCGAGGCCGCCGAGGCGCGGGGCCTGAACCTGGTGCGCGCGGGAACGCCAGGAACACATCCCGCATTCGTCAGCATGATCGTGGAGCTGGTCCGCGAGCGCACCGACGGATGGGAGCGCCGCGCGGTGGGCCGGTATGGCCCCGCGCCGGATGTGTGCCGCGCGGATTGCTGCCGGGGACCGGGCCGCGGCAATCCAAATCCGGCCCGGCTGCGTACTACAGATTGAAGAATCGTGTTACCAGTGGTAGTATCACGATTGTTATGTTCGTAGCATCCAGGGACCTCCTTGCCTTGCATCAGACACTGCCTTAGCAAAAACAAGGACTGCAAATTCACCTGCAGTTGTGGAGCAGGCGTTTTCGCCTGCGTTCGGTTGGCGCTCCTTCTCCTTTCCGTCGCGTGTCTCTGGGCCTTCGCCGCGGGAAGCATCTCCGGGGTGGTCAAGGATCCCAGCGGCGCCGCCATTCCCGGCGCCAGCCTCACGCTAATCAACACCGCGCTCAAGAGCGAATTCAAAGTGACCTCCGACGCGCAGGGCTCCTACTCTTTTCTGGCGCTCCCCGTAGGCCATTACGATTTGACGATTGAGGTCACCGGATTCCAGCCGCGGCAAAAGTCGAACGTCGCCGTCGATACCGACGCCGCACTGCGCGTCGACGTGTCGATGGATCTCGGTCAGCGAACCGACGCGGTCATGGTTACCGAATCCGCGGACGCCATCCAGACGCAGGTGGACACCGTGGCCACGCATCTCGGCGAGGTCGTTTCCGACAAGCAGATGGAAGAGCTGCCTCTGAACGGGCGCAGCTACACGGATCTCCTCGCCATTCAGCCTGGCGTGGCTCCGGTGACCACGCTGACGCCGACCTCGATCATCATGGCCGGGGTCACCGGGACCATCAATCCCTCCGGCGATTTGAATCCGGGCGATGTCTCGATTGACGGCCAGCGCGAATCGTCGAACGGATTCATGATGAACGCGGTCGACGTGCAGGAGCACATGAACGGCGGGACATCGGTCATCCCGAATCTCGACTCCATCCAGCAGTTCCGCGTATTGACGAACAACTTCGACGCCCAATACGGCAATTACAACGGCGGGATGATTAACGTCATAACGAAGTCCGGCAGCAACGCCTTTCATGGCGACGCATTCGAGTTTCTGCGCAACACGGATCTGGACGCAAGGAATTCCTTCGACGCCACTCGCGGCGCCTTCCGGCAGAATCAATTCGGCGGCGTCATCGGCGGTCCCGTCAAAAGCAACAAGCTGTTTTTCTTTCTCGACTACCAGGGAACCCGCACCGTGGAGGGTATCGCTTCGCCGGAAACGTCCGTGCCTTCCCTCGAGGATCGCGCCGGCAACCTGAGCGATATGGCCAGCACGCTGACCGGGACGGTGAGCGGACCCTATACGGCCAGCCTGCTCACCCAGAAGCTCGGCTACGGCGTTTCCGAGGGCGAGCCCTATTACACGCCCGGCTGCACCAACCCGGCGGACTGCGTTTTTCCAAACGCCGTGATCCCGGCGCGGGCATGGTCGGCGCCTGCGGTGAATCTTCTCAAGTACGTTCCCCAGCCCAACATCGGCACCGATCTGTTCTCCACCTCCGCGTATCCAGAGACCGTCCGCGACGACAAGGCCGGCGCCCGTCTCGATGCGAATACCCGTTTCGGTCAACTTTTCGGTTATTATTTTGTCGATAATTACCGGCTGGACAATCCATATCCGGGCGGCCAGGGCGGCGCCAGCATACCCGGCTTTGACGCCCTGACCATCGGCCAGGCCCAGATGGTGACCATCGGCGACACCAAAGTTCTGGGCGCCACAACCGTCAACGAGTTTCACGCCGGGTTTCTGCGAAATGTGAATAACATTGGCCAGCCGCACGGCGGCCTGGGAGTAACCCTTCAGTCGCAAGGCTTCGTGACCGGTGTTGGCACACCCGGTATCGTCGTGCAGGCTCCGCAATTTGAAGGCGTCGAGAATATCGTGTTCCCGTCATTCGTCATGGGTGTTCCCATTACCAATGTCCATCAATGGAACAACACGCTTTATCTGAGCGACACGGTATCGAGGGTGATCGGCGCCCATACGCTGAACGTCGGCGGCCAGTTTCACGCCGACCAGGTCAATGAGTTGCCCAACGCGACGTTCAATGGAACCTTCAATATCGACGGAACCGAAACCGGCTCCGCTTTCGCGGATTTTCTGTTAGGGTTTCCCAGTAATTTTACGCAGACCTCGGGCCAGAGCTTCTATCTGCGCAACAGGTACGGGGCCGGTTTTGCGCAGGATAGCTGGCGAGTGAGGAGCAACCTGACGCTGAACCTGGGCCTGCGCTGGGATCTCATCATGCCCTGGTGGGAAAAATACAACCAGATCCAGACTGTTGTTCCCGGCGAACAATCCGTGCTCTATCCCAACGCTATGAACGGGTTGGTGGTGCCCGGAGATCCCGGCATTCCGTCCACGCTGTCGCCATCGCAGTTTCACAACTTCGCTCCCCGAATCGGCCTTGCGTATTCGCCCGATTTCAACAACGGGCTGCTGGGGGCTCTGTTTGGCGGGCCGGGAAAGAGTAGCATACGCGCCAGCTATGGCATGTTCTACACGGCGTTTCCTGGCTTGACGGCGGGCATCATGTACGGCGTGCCTCCCTACGGTTACAATTATCTGAGTCCGGAGCCGTCGCTGTTCGCCACGCCGTTTATCAATTCGTCCGACGGCGCACAGAATACCGATCCATTTCCGCTCACCTTTCCGCCGCACAATGTGTCCGCGACCAATCCATATACAGCGTTCAATTTCGCGGCCGTCACCCCCATCAGCGCGGACCCTTACTTCTACTACCACAACAGCGTGCCTTATACCGAGAACTACATGTTTTCACTGCAGCGGCAGATCGGCATCAACACTCTGTTGACGGTTAGCTTCGCGGGCAATGAAGGGCACCATCTGCTGGTTCTGGTTCCGGCGAATCTGGGCAATCCGGCGCTCTGCCTCAGCCTCAGCCTGCCGAACGAGGTGGCTCCGGGAACCTCCACCTGCG
>CAYVPZ010000164.1:0-8763 GCA_964453955.1 uncultured Solibacteraceae bacterium
ACTGGCTGCGCGTACCCGAATCCATGTCGCGCATGCGGCTGACGATGGCGTGCGCCTGATTGTCCAGATAGAGGCTGTCCGCCACCAGCTTTTCCAGCTCGATTTCCGGCGGGCCTTCGAAGCGCGGTCCGCGGCGGTCGTCACCGCGGCCGCCTTCGCGCCGGTCGCCATCCGGGCGGGGTCCCCGTCCGCCTTCCCGTGGACCGCGATTGGGGCCACCCTCGCGGGGTGGCCGGCTCTCGCGATCGTGCCGTTCCTTTGGTTCGTCTGCCATGAGATTCTCGCTTGCCGCGTCTAGGCGGCGCTCTCCATTGTTTCCGCGTGCGGGGTTTCGGTCAGCAGCCGCGCCCATTCGAGCGCCACCCGGCCGGACGGCCGCAGTTTCAGGTTGGCGGGGTTTCGTCCCGCGAGGTCGGTTACCAGACTGGTCCGCGCGCGCTGAAAATCGCGCGACCGGGAGCTGCCCAGAATCCGGCTGAGCCGCCGGTGGAAGCGCCATGGCCTCTCCGGCCGCCGCGCCGTGCCGCTCTTTTTCGTCTGGCGATAGATGCCGCACAGCTCGCGAATGTACTCCGGCTCGATGCCGAAGTCGGTGACCATGCGGATGAGTTCGTCTTTCAGGTCGGCCGCGTCGGCCACCTGCGGCCATTCTAGCGTGCGGCCCAGCAGACAGAAGCAATCCTTGTCCGAGGCTTTGGCGATGGCCAGCCCGTCGCCCGCGCGCCCGAACACCGAGGCGAGCGAGGTTTCGTCGTCCGGGGCGAGTTCGAGGGCCATGGTAATGGTCTTGCCCTCGCGGCCGGGAAGGTCTTTCAGCGCTTCCTGGGCGAACCGCTCGAACACGCGCTGCACTTCGCGCGCCAGACCGATCAGCGTGTCCCAGGCGCCATACACGGCGAAGTCGTCCTCGCCGCTGTACAGCAGGCTCACTTTGTTCCAGAACTCCGGCATGGAGCACAGCACTTCCAGCTCGCCCGCCAGAAACTGTTTGTAGAGGACCGAGATGGTGACGTGCTCCTCGATGCTCTGCGCGCGCCGGCTGCGGATGGCGAAATCGTCGACGTCGCCGCGGAGCACGCCCCAAGCCGGGCGTCCCTGGGCGCGCCGCGCCAGCATCAGTGTGGTGGCCGCGGTGTGGCCGTCGTCGCTCAACGCGGCCTGGCGCGCCAGCGGGATGGAATCGGCTCCGGCGCCCGCGGCGGTGTTGCTGAGCGGCCAGACGTGTTTGCCGCCGTCGCCGGGCTGAATCCGCGCCGGCTGGTCCGGGCTCCAGCAGACGCTGCGCGCATCGTGCAGCCGCTGGCTCAGGCTCTCGATGAAATACGCGTCGTCCGCGGCCGAGCCGGTGAGCGGAGTCTGGTCGAGGAAGCTGGCGCCGCTTTCGGCCAGAGGCGTGGAGCGCCGCCGCGACATGGCCTCGTTGAGGCGCTTGCGCACCACGGTCCAATCGCCCAGGCTTTCCGTCACCCCCCACAGCAGTTCCAGACGGCCGCCGCTGATGGAGTGAATCTGCGCGCGCGCGGCGCCCAGGAACTCTTCCGCCCGCTGGCGCGTTTCGCCGGGCAGAATCACCACGAACTGTTCGCCGCCGCTGGCGCCGAGCAGCATCTTGGAGAGTTCCAGTTCGGCGATGAGCGCGCGGGGCAGCACTTCCGCGAGCAGGCTGATCCAGTGCGAGCGCCCGCTGACCAGCGCCTCCTGCCGCGCACGGTCGAGCTGCGCGGGGACCGGCGCGAACAGAAACTCGCGCGCACCGAAAAGTCTGCCTTGTACAAGGATCTGGACGGACATCTTTTATGTCGGGCCGAGACTATGTTCCTAAATGTATCAGAAGCCGGGGCTTCCGGACAATGGAGAGGGATTGCTACCATGGACACCATGCGGAAAACGCTCTGTTGCGGTGTGGTTGTGCTTATGTTTGGATGCGCTGCCGTCGGCGCCGATACGAAGGCCGCCCCGAAGACCGGCGGCGACGTGGAATATGGACGCTACCTGGTGGAGAATGTGGGCCTGTGCGTGGACTGCCACACGCCCCGGCTGGACAACGGCCAGCTCGACAAAACGCGGCCGCTGAAGGGCACCATGCTCGACTTTCAGCCGGTGAATCCGGTTCCCCACTGGAAGGCCATGTCGCCCGACATCACCACCAGCGGCCCCAAGTGGGCCAAATGGGGCGCAGCGGGCTTCGTGACATTTCTGGAGTCGGGCGAGTGGCCGGACAGAGACACGGCGGACCCGCCCATGCCCGCCTACCACCTGCATGCCCGCGATGCCCAGGCGATCGTGGATTACCTGAAAACGCTGAAGTGACCTCGGGGCGCGTGATCGCGCTCGCGCTGGCCGCATGCGCCGTTGCCGGATGCCAGACCGCGCAGAATGTTCTGGTGCTGGCGAACGCATCGTCGGACACGTCGCGCGCCATAGCGGATTACTACGTGGAGCGCCGCGCAATCCCCCTCGCCAACGTCTGCCGCCTGCCCATGCCGGTGAGCGAAACCATCACGCGCGCGCAGTACAACGCCGCCATCGCCGCGCCGCTGGGCGCGTTTCTCAAGTCGCACGGTCTGGTGGAGAAGATTCTGTATATGGTGACCACATCGGAGGTCCCGCTGCGCATCGCCGGCAGCATGGGCGAGGGCGGCGACAGCGCCGCGGTGGATTCCGAACTGGCGGCTTTTTATGAGGACCTGCACGGGCGCCCGCACCGGCTTGCGGGGCCGCTGCCGAACCCCTTCTTCGCGCAGCGCGACGCGGTGTTCCGGCATCCCGATTTCCCCATGTATCTGGTGACCCGCCTCACCGGCTACGATTTTCCCGACGTGCGCGGCATCGTCGATCGCGCGCTGCTGGCGAAGAACCGCGGCCGCTTCGTGATCGACCTGAAGTCTGCCGACGACGCGCCGGGCAACAACTGGCTGCGCACGGCGGCGGTGATTCTCCCCAGCAACCGCGTGGTCTTCGACGAGCCCTATCTCGTGCTCACCAACCAGAGCGACGTGATCGCCTATGCCTCATGGGGCTCCAACGATCCGCACCGCAAGCAGCGCGATCTCGGATTCCGCTGGCTGCCCGGCGCCATCGTCACCGAATACGTGTCCACCAACGCGCGCACGTTCCGCGAACCGCCGGACTCCTGGACGCTGGGCACGTGGGCCGACCCAAGGAGCTGGTTCGCGGAGTCGCCGCAGAGCATGACCGCCGACTATATTCATCAGGGCGCCACCGGCGCATCCGGACACGTGAACGAACCCTGGCTCGAATTCACGCCGCGCCCGGATTACCTGCTGCCCGCGTATTACCGCGGGCGCACGCTGGCCGAGAGTTACTGGATGTCCATCCCGGCCCTCAGCTGGCAGAACATCGCGGTGGGCGACCCGCTGTGTTCGCTGGGGAAACCGGAGTGACCACTTACTCCGCCGGCTTGGGCTGATGCGGTTGCTGTTCCGCCTGCGAAGTGCGCGGCGAACGGGCCGGGCGCGGTGCACGCGGCTTGTACACGGGCGGTTTCGGGTTGCTGGTGCGCTGGCGTGGAATACCGGATTTTCGAGTAGCCATGGCCCGAGTGTGCGGCGCGCCCCGCCAGTTGCCCGCGCAAGTGCTTAAGGGAAAACGGTATAATAACTGTTTCCCGTCATGCCCGTACTCCTCGATATCGACGCCATCCGCGAGATTCTTCCGCACAGATACCCGTTTCTGCTGGTGGATTCCATTCTGGAGCTGGAGCCGGAGCGCATTGTGGGCATCAAGAACGTGAGCTACAACGAGCCGTTCATGGTGGGCCACTTCCCCGATTACCCGGTGATGCCGGGCGTGCTCATTGTGGAGGCCATGGCCCAGGTGGCGGGCGTGCTGGTGCTGAAAAGCATCCCCGATCGCGCCAGCAAGCTGGTGCTGCTGGCGTCGGTGGAGGAAGCGAAATTCCGCCGGCCGGTGCGCCCCGGCGACACGCTGCGCATCGAGATGATGGTGGGCCGGCGCAAGGCCAGCGTGGCGAAGATGTACGGCAAGGCCACCGTGGATGGCGTTGTGGTAGCGGAGGCGCAGGTGATGTGCAAGCTGGCCGATCGCGTTTCGGAAGAGACCCCCGCACCCGCCACTGTCGCCTAAGCGCCCGGCATGCCCGTCCACCCGACTGCCATCGTCGATCCCACCGCCCTGATCGCCGAATCCGCCGAAATCGGCCCGTATTGCACCATTGGCGCGGAAGTCCGCATCGGGCCGCGCACCCGCGTGATGGCCCACGTGTGCATGGAAGGGCCGCTGGCCATCGGCGAGGACAACGTCTTCTATCCGTTCTCCACCGTCGGTCTCGCGCCGCAGGACTTGAAATACAAAGGCGAGCGCTCGGAAACGCGCATCGGCGACCGCAATCGCGTCCGCGAATTCGTCACCATCCACCGCGGCACCGAGGGCGGAGGCATGATCACCTCCATCGGCGACGACAACCTGCTGATGGCCTACGTACACGTGGCCCACGACGTTCAGGCCGGCAGCCACATCGTGTTCGGCCACGGGGCTACGCTCGGCGGGCACATCACGGTGGAAGACTGGGCGGTGATCAGCGCCGGCTCGGCCGTGCACCAGTACTGCCGCGTCGGCCGCCATTCCATCGTGGGCGGCTACAGCGTGATCACGCAGGACGTGCTGCCGTATTCGATGACCGTGACCGAGCGCGAGGTGCGCGTCTTCGGCGCCAACAAAACCGGCCTCGAGCGGCGCGGCGTCGGGGCGCAGACCATCGAAGGGCTGCACAAGGCCTTCCGCCTGCTGACCAAAAGCGGGCTGAATACCACCCAGGCGCTGGAGCGCATCGAAGCCGAGGTTCCCGCTTCCGCCGAACGCGACACGTTGATCGAATTCATCCGCACGGCCCGGCGCGGGTTCATCAAATGAGCCGCTACGCGCTGATCGCCGGCAACGGCCGCTTCCCCATTCTGGCGCTCGAAACCGCGCGCGCCATGGGCCATGAGATTGTGGCCATCGGCATTAAAGAGGAGGCGCCGCCGGAGATCGAGACGCTGGCGGTGCGCTGCTACTGGGTGTCCATCGGCCAGCTCAGCCGCCTGATCGAGATTCTGAAGGAAGAGCAGCTCACCGAGCTGATCATGGCCGGGCAGGTGAAGCACGCCAGCATCTTCTCGTCCATCCGCCCGGACTGGCGCCTGCTGAAGGTGCTGACGTCGCTGCGGGCGAAGAACACCGACGCGCTGATTGGCGGCGTGGCGCGCGGAGGACGAGGGCATGCGCCTGGTGGATTCGACGCTGCTGCTGAAGCCGCTGCTGGCGGGTCTCGGCCAGCTGACCAAACGCAAGCCGAACGCGGAGGAGGAGAAGGACATCCGTTATGGCCGCCGCGTGGCCAACCGGCTGGCCTCGCTCGACGTGGGCCAGAGCATGGCCGTGTGCGAGCGCGCCGCGGTGGCCGTGGAAGCGATGGAAGGCACCGACGCCATGCTGCGGCGCGCCGCGTCGCTGGCCAACGGGCGCGCGCTGCGCCTGGTGAAGGTGTCGCGCCGGCGGCGGCATTTGCTGTTTGACGTGCCGGTGGCGGGGGCGGCGACCATCGGCGTGATGCGCGAAACCAATACCACGGCGCTCGCGGTCGACGCGGGGCGGACGCTGCTGCTGGATAAAGATGAGATGATCCAGCGGGCGAATGAGGCCGGGATCGCCATTGCGGGGTATGAGGCGGAGGAGTGAGGTGGCGCATTGAACAGGTTCACGAACAGCGTGCGAGGAGCTATGTCCTAAGCCTCGACCTCCGCTGATGGACCGGCGCTGTCGGTGGATCGAGGACCGGGAAAGCCCCACGCCTTAGCCTTCAGTTCTCCAGTCAAAGCGCGGTCAAAGCTCAGGAAATCTTCGGGCGACAAAAGATAAAACCTTAACCTTTCCTGGTCGGATGCGCTGGTCAGGCCGGAGTGTCGAAGTTCTAAAATCGTCCATGGTGGAGACCGAGCAACCCGAGGCGTCCAGACACCGCCGCATCCAAATGACGGGCTCAAAGACGGCGTTATACTTCAATAGGGAATGGTGGACGTGACCATCGCCGAGCAGATCCGTGAGCGACATGCGGAGATCCTCCGCATTGCCGCCAGACACGGCGCAACTCAGGTCCGCCTCATCGGATCGGTCGCGCGCGGCGATGCCCGCCCCGACAGTGACATCGACCTGCTTGTGACATGGGCCGAAGAGACCAGCCTCCTGGACCATGCCGCTCTCGTTTTGGAGCTGGAAGCCCTTTTGGGTCGGAAGGTCGACATAGCAAGCGATGGCTGGGTGAAACCGTCCCTGCGCGAGCCGGTATACCGGGACGCGATCCCCCTGTGAGGACCGATGCGGATCGCCTCGGCGACATCCTCCTGGCAATCGCGAAGATCAGGGAACGGGCTGCAGTCGGCGTAGACGCCTTCGAGCGCGATGAGATGCTCCAGGTGTTGGTGATCCACCATTTACAGGTCATCGGCGAGGCCGCCCGTGGAGTATCCAAAGGCGTCAGGGACGGATACCCGGAAGTGCAGTGGCCGCAGATCGTCGCCCTTCGGAACATTCTGGTGCATGAGTACTTCGGCCTCAACCTGCGCCAGGTGTGGACGATGGCGCAACGGGAAATCCCCGAACTGGAGAAGCAGATTCAGCGCATCCATGGTGCAGTCGATCCCCCGCGCGATCGGTGAGTCGCTTTCGCCGGATCCTCCAGCGCAACCCTGAACTACAGCTCCATTATGTGTAATGTGAACGTCACCCTGCCGTCGCAGGACGTGCTGCCCTACTCGATGGCGGCGCGGCGCCGGGGCGCAAACCATCGACGGGCTGCACAAGGCCTTCCGCCTGCTGACCAAAAGCGGGCTGAATACCACCCAGGCGCTGGAGCGCATCGAAGCCGAGGTTCCCGCTTCCGCCGAACGCGACACGTTGATCGAATTCATCCGCACGGCCCGGCGCGGGTTCATCAAATGAGCCGCTACGCGCTGATCGCCGGCAACGGCCGCTTCCCCATTCTGGCGCTCGAAACCGCGCGCGCCATGGGCCATGAGATTGTGGCCATCGGCATTAAAGAGGAGGCGCCGCCGGAGATCGAGACGCTGGCGGTGCGCTGCTACTGGGTGTCCATCGGCCAGCTCAGCCGCCTGATCGAGATTCTGAAGGAAGAGCAGCTCACCGAGCTGATCATGGCCGGGCAGGTGAAGCACGCCAGCATCTTCTCGTCCATCCGCCCGGACTGGCGCCTGCTGAAGGTGCTGACGTCGCTGCGGGCGAAGAACACCGACGCGCTGATTGGCGGCGTGGCGCGCGGAGGACGAGGGCATGCGCCTGGTGGATTCGACGCTGCTGCTGAAGCCGCTGCTGGCGGGTCTCGGCCAGCTGACCAAACGCAAGCCGAACGCGGAGGAGGAGAAGGACATCCGTTATGGCCGCCGCGTGGCCAACCGGCTGGCCTCGCTCGACGTGGGCCAGAGCATGGCCGTGTGCGAGCGCGCCGCGGTGGCCGTGGAAGCGATGGAAGGCACCGACGCCATGCTGCGGCGCGCCGCGTCGCTGGCCAACGGGCGCGCGCTGCGCCTGGTGAAGGTGTCGCGCCGGCGGCGGCATTTGCTGTTTGACGTGCCGGTGGCGGGGGCGGCGACCATCGGCGTGATGCGCGAGACCAATACCACGGCGCTCGCGGTCGACGCGGGCCGGACGCTGCTGCTGGATAAGGACGAGATGATCCAGCGAGCCAATGAGGCGGGGATCGCGATTGCGGGGTATGAGGCGGAGGAGTAGCGGGGCTTCTTTACCTGGAGCTGGTCGCTGCGGTCCTTTGCCAGGGCATAATGGAGGTCGAATCATGAATCAGACGCTCCAACTCGGGGACACGCGCATCGACGGCCCGGCGCTCGCCGAGGTGTGCCGCCGCTACGGCGTCAAGGAGCTGTCGCTGTTTGGGTCGGCAGTCCGCGGCGAGACGCGTCCCGGGAGCGACATCGACATCATGGTGGAATTCGAGCCCGGAGTTCGCATCGGTCTGATCAGGTTTGAGTCGCTCGTCGAGGAGTTGGAGTCGCTCGCCGGGCGCAGAGTCGATCTCGTCACCAGGCGCGGACTGAAGCCCTGGGTGCGCCCGCAGGTTCTCAAAGATGCCCGCGTCATCTATGCGGCATGAGCAGTCGTTCCTAAAGGACATCCTCTCGGCCTGCCGCAAGATTGAAGCGATCGTCGCGGCAAGCTCCGAAGCTTCATTCCTCGGAGACGAGGTCTTGCCCGCGGCGGTCCTTCATCACCTGACGGTGATCGGCGAGGCCATCAGCCGCCTGTCCGTTGAGTTGAGAAAACGCCACCCCGAGGTGCCGTGGAAACAAATCATCGCGGTGCGGTACAGGATCGTACACGCGTATTTTGATCTTGATTGGCAGATCCTCGATGCCGGAGTCGATTGAGGTGAAGCCTGAATACCCCCCTCACTCCCCGTGCACATGCGGGTGCGTGTGCACCTCGCCCGACGGGTGGCGATGGCGATGCGCATGCGCCAGGTTGGTGCGCTCCAGCAGTTCCCGGTCGCCCAGCACGTCCGCCGGCGACCGCTCCGCAACCAGCCGCCCGCCGTCGAGCACATAACAGCGGTCGGCAATGTCCTCCAGGTCGCCAAGATCGTGCGTGGCGACGATCACCGACTTTGCTCCGCCGCCCCATTCCACCAACAGATCGATGAGCTGACTCTGGCTGCGCGGATCGAGCGACGCCGTTGGATCGTCCAGCAGCAGCACGGCGGGGTCCAGCACC
>CAYVPZ010000165.1:0-8718 GCA_964453955.1 uncultured Solibacteraceae bacterium
TGGTCGGACGGACTCACCAGCTTTACCGAACCGCTCAGCGCCAGTTCGCTGGCGCGCACCGACTGATTCAGCATCAGCCCGGCCACATCCACGGCGAACTGCTCGGGGATGTCGATGGGCAGGCACTCCACTTCCACTTCGCGCGTGATCACTTCCAGCAATCCGCCCTGCTCCTTGACGCCGCGCGCCTCGCCGGAGGTCATCACCGGCACCTTCACGCGCAGGGTCTTCGTCATATCCACGCGCTTCAGGTCCACGTGCAGCAGGTTCTCGCGAACGGGGTCGTTCTGCCAGTCGACGATCATCACCGGCGTGGTCTCGCCGCCATCCCCGATGTGGACGTTGAAAATCGTATTGTGACCGCTCTTGCTGTGCAGAATTCGGTTGATCTCTTTGGGACTGACGGAAACCGGCACCGCCTCCCGGCCCGCGCCGTACACGACGGCCGGAGCCAGGCCGCGCACCCGCAGGCGGCGGGCCTCATTCTTCCCGCGCTCGGAACGCGGCTCGGCCGCTACTGTGATGTCGTTCTTCATGATGTTCTTCTCTCTCTGACTCAGATAAACAGGGTGCTGACCGAACCGTCCTCGTGAATGGACTGAATGGCCCGCGCCAGCAGCGGCGCCACCGATAGCGTCTTGATCCGCGAACAGCGGCTGGCCTCTTCGCTCAGCGGGATGGAATTGGTAACCACCACTTCCAGAATCTTCGAAGCCTCAATCCGTTCCACTGCCTCACCCGACAGCACCGCATGCGTGGCGCACGCCGTGACGCTCCGGGCTCCCTGCTCCAACAACGCCTCGGCGGCTTTCACCAGCGTGCCCGCCGTATCGATCAGGTCGTCCACAATTAAACAATGCCGGCCCTCGACGTCGCCGATGATGTGCATCACCTCGGCCACGTTCACGTCGGTGCGGCGCTTGTCAATAATCGCCAGCGGCGCGTTCAGCCGCTTGGCGAACGCGCGGGCCCGCTCCACGCCGCCCGCGTCCGGCGAAACCACCGTCAGATCGCGGCGCCCGATGGAGTCGAAGTACTCGATCATCACCGGAGCCGCGAACAGATGATCCACGGGAACGTCGAAAAAGCCCTGGATCTGAGCGGCATGCAAGTCCAGTGAGAGCACCCGGTCCGCGCCGGAAGTCTGAATCAGGTTGGCCACCAGCCGGGCCGAAATAGGCATGCGCGGGCGGTCTTTCCGATCCTGTCTGGCGTACCCATAATAGGGTAACACTGCCGTGATCCGCGCCGCCGACGCCCGTTTCAGCGCGTCCATCATCAGCAGCAATTCCATCAGGTTATGGTCCACCGGCGTGCACGTGGGCTGCACCACGAAACAGTCCGCCCCGCGCACATTTTCCTGCACCTGCAGGTGAATTTCTCCGTCGGAGAAGGTCTTCACCGACACGCTTCCCGGCGTGCAGCCCAGCGCGCCGCAGATCTTGCCGGCGAGTACCGGGTTGGCGTTGCCGGAGAATACCTTGAGCTGCGTGAATCTCATTTCCAGTACCGGCTTTGCGGCGGCCATCTTTTCTCCGCGATATGATCACCCAACTGCCGCCACCACAGCGCCCGATAGCTGCGGCGGCTGACCAGTTTCACCGAAAATACGCGCTCCCGGGGGAACGAGGCCGCGGCACGGTCGCGCTCGCCGGGCGACTCGAACACCCCAAACACCGCCGACCCGCTGCCGGTCATTGCCGCGGGACTCGCGCCAGCCTTCAGGAGTTTTCGTTTGATTGCATTCAGCAGGGGGAACTGCCGGAAAACCACTGTTTCAAAATCGTTATCGGACTTCCCTGTTTCGGCCGGCGCAGAACCCCCGCTGCGCCAGACAAACGCCTGTAAACTATTAAGAATACCGGGCCTGGGGTCATCTGTCAAACTGCGGCCCAGCGCCCCATAGGCTTCCGGCGTGGATACGTGAATGCCGGGCGCAACCACCAGCGCCGGGCTCTCGGGTGCTTCCGGCAGCGGATACAGCTCGGTACCGCGTCCCACCCCCAGCGCCGTTCCGCCGTGCAGAAAAAACGGCACGTCGCTGCCAAGCTGCGCGCCCAGCTGGGCCAGCCGGGCGGGATCCGACGGAACCCCGGCCAGAACGGGCAGGGCCAGCAGAACGGCTGCGGCATTGCTCGATCCGCCCCCGAGGCCGCCGCCCATGGGGATGCTCTTTCGCAGGCGAAAGCTGACCCGGCCGCGGATCTTCAATGCGTCCATGAGCAGGTTCGCCGCGCGCACAATCAGGTTGTCGGGGATATCCAGCGCGGATTCCAGCGTGATCTCGCGCCCTCGGCTCGGCGTGAATTCGATGTCGATGGTGTCAGCCAGCGAGATGGTCTGGAAGACGGTGCGGAGATCGTGAAAGCCGTCCGATCGCTTGTTCAGCACCAGCAGGCTGAGGTTCAGCTTGGCGAGTGAGCGCAGGCGGACACGGCGTGCGGCGGTGGACATCAGTAATGCAGCATCGAGTACACGTCGAAGCCGTCCAGCTTCTGCCGGCCATGCAGAAAGTCGAGCTCGATAACAAAGCCCAGCCCGGCTACCCTGCCGCCCACGGTTTCCACCAGGCGGGCCACGGCGGCGGCGGTGCCCCCGGTGGCCAGAACGTCATCCACAATCAGCACCTTCTGCCCAGGCTGGATGGCGTCGGCATGGATCTCCAGCGCGTCGGTGCCGTATTCGAGAGCGTACTCCACGCGCTGGGTCGCGGCGGGCAGTTTCTTCGGTTTGCGCACCGGGACGAAGCCGACGCCGAGCGCGTATGCCAGCGCCGGCGCAAAAATGAACCCGCGGGCTTCGATGCCGATCACCACGTCCACGCCCGTGCCCGCGTAGCGTTCCTTCAGCCGGTCGATGACGGCCTTCAGCCCGCCGGGGTCTTTCAGCAGGGTGGTGATGTCGTAGAAGAGAATCCCCGGTTTGGGAAAATCCGGCACCTCGCGAATGAGCGCCTTCAGGTCCTCCACTTGCGGAACGGCCGTGCTCACACTCGTCCTCCTGGATTACATTCGCGTGAAGCAACCAGTTTAGCAGTTGAGGCTTTGCGGTTTGCTCCACTCCCTGAACATCTCAGGCGAGCACGAGGGATACCCCGCCATGCTCGTTGCGCGTCGGCCTCACGGTGATTTCGACATCCTGACCAAGGGCGGTCAGGAAGTCCATCAGGCGCTCAACGGAAAAGTTGCCCGACTGCCCGCGCATCAGACCGGAGACGTGCGGCTGTTTGATGCCCAGGATCGCTCCAGCCTGCGTCTGCGTCAGCCCCCGATCCTTGATGAGCCGGTAGATTTGCAGCGTGAGGCGCGCCTTGAGCTGCTCACGTTCCGGGTTCGGAAAGCCAAGGTCCGCAAAGACGTTGCCGCTACCCTCTTTGACCCGGATTCTGTTGTTCCTCTTCATCTCAGTTGTCCCTTTCTCTGTAGTCCTATTCGGCCGCGGCAAGCCGCTGCCTGACGAGATCGATTTCTTTCCGGGGCGTGGCAATGCCCTTCTTCGACTTCTTCTGAAAAGCGTGGAGCACGTAGATCGCGTCATGAAAACGCACCGTATAAACGGCACGGTATGTGTCGCCCTCATGCGGTGCTACGATCTCCAGCACAGCGCGGCCAGCGAAGCCCATTAGCGCTTTGACGGAGGCGTACTCCTCGCCGCA
Organism: uncultured Solibacteraceae bacterium; assembly: GCA_964453955.1. GTDB lineage: Bacteria > Acidobacteriota > Terriglobia > Bryobacterales > Bryobacteraceae > CAWACP01. The sequence goes on from CAYVPZ010000165.1 coordinate 3,656, forward strand.
CTGCGCTGCATAGAGCGCCTGTCCGATGACCCGCTGGACCGGTCTCGGGAAGGCTTTCAGATCCCTTCGGGACGATCCGACCCACCGAACCGCCCTGGGCGCGCTCTCCACTATATTAGTATACGTATTTCTGTATGCAGCGCGCCGGCAGACGGCACAAAGCCGCGGTCATGCGTGAAGGAACACGCGTCCCTACTCTTCCTCTTCCTCTTCGCCGGTCCGCGCCGCCTTCGCCGCCGCGATGATCTTGTCCGCCTGCAGTTGCGGCACGAAGTCGTAGTGGTCGAACTCCATGCTGAAGGTAGCCCGGCCCTGGGTGATCGAGTTCAGATCGTTCTGATAGCTGAGCATCTCGGCCATGGGCACCTGCGCGCGGATGATCTGGATGGCGCCCTTGGTGTCCATGCCGGTGATGCGGCCGCGGCGCCCGTTCATGTCGCCCATCAGGTCGCCGGCGTACTCCACCGGCCCCTGCACCTCCACCCTCACGATGGGCTCCAGCAACACCGGCTTGGCCTTCTCCATGGCCGCCTTGAACGCCTTGCGCGCGGCCAGCTTGAACGCCATTTCCGATGAATCGACGTCGTGATACGACCCGTCGTACACGGTCACCTTGAAATCCACCACAGGGAAGCCCGCTAGGTAGCCCTTAGCCGCCGCCTCCACGATGCCCTTTTCCACGGCGGGAATGAAATTGCGCGGGATGGAGCCTCCGAACACATCGTTTTCGAATTCGAACTTCCCGCCGCGCGGCAGCGGTTCCATTCGAATCCAGCAATCGCCGAACTGCCCGTGGCCGCCCGTCTGTTTCTTGTGCCGGCCCTGCACGTCGGCGTTACCGCGAATGGTTTCGCGATACGGAATCTTCGGCGCGCTCAGCGCCACCTCCACGCCATAGCGCTTCTTCAGACGGCTGACCACAATCTCCACATGCTGCTGGCCGCTGCCCGCGAGAAGGAATTCCTGCGTCGCGGGGTCGCGATAAAACCGCAGCGCCGGATCCTCTTCCAGGATTCGAGCAATCGCGTTGCTCATGCGATCCTCGTCCTGACGCGATTTCGCAGACACGGCATACGCAATCGATGGCTCGGGAATTTTCACCGGCGGCCAGACGATGGGTGACGATTTATCGGCCAGCGTGTCGCCCGTCAACGTGTCCTTCAACTTGGCCACCGCGCCTATGTCGCCGGCGTGGATGTCGGTGACGGGCACAATCTGCTTGCCCATGAGCACGCCAATGTGCGCAAGACGGTCCGTGGTGCCGGTGCGCGAATTCGTCGCGTTACCGTCGTTCTTCAGCACGCCGGACATTACCTTGAAATAGGAAACGCGGCCGGCAAACGGGTCGGCCACGGTCTTGAACACGAACAGGCTCAGCGGACCGGCGTCGCTGATGGCGCGGGTGGTCTCGGCGCCGTTGAGGGTTGCTGCGAAGGCTTCGTGCTCGGTGGGGGCGGGGAAGAACTCGGTGATGAAATCCAGAATCTGATCGGCGCCGACATTGTGCAGGGCGGACGCGCACAGCACCGGATAGATGCGGCGCTCCTTCACGGCCAGGCGCAGGCCATCCACGATGTGCTCCACGGGCAGCGTGCCTTCGGCGAAGAACTCCTCCAGGAGCGCGTCGTTGCCCTCGGCGATCATCTCGACAAGCGCTTCATGTGCCTTCGTGGCTTCGTCCGCGAGCGCGGCTGGAATCTCACCTTCAACGCCTTTTCCATCGCCGTCGATCGTGTACGTGTACGCCTTCATGCGGATCAGATCGACCACGCCCTTGAAGTCGCGCTCGGCGCCCACGGGAATTTGAATCGGCAGCGCGGCGCGGCCGAATGCCTCCTGCACGCTGGCCAGTGCCCGGTCGAAGCTGGAACGTTCGCGGTCGAGTTTGTTTATGATGATTGCGCGTGGATGTTGGAACTCGTCGGCGAACTCCCAGACCTTCTCCGTCTGCACCTCGACGCCGGCCACGCCGTCCACCAGCACCAGCGCGGCGCCAGCGGCCACCATGGCGGCGTGCGTGTCGTTGATGAAGATGTTGAAGCCGGGCGTGTCCAGCAGGTTGATTTTCTTCTTCTTGTATTCGACGTACGCGAGGGAGGTGGAGATAGTCAGCTTGCGGTTGATCTCTTCTTCGTCGCTGTCGGTGACCGTGTTGCCCTCGTCAACGCGAGTCAGCCGATTGCTGGCGCCCGTGCTGAAGAGCAATCCGGCCGCCAGCGAGGTTTTCCCGGAATGCCCGTGTCCGATCAGCGCGACGTTTCTGACATCGTTTCCTTCATAGACTTTCATGGGTTAGTCCCCTCCTGAGGGACTAAGGATGGCTTGAAACCAGCATAGTAACACAGTTGAAATTGCGGGCGTTTTGGGGCGTTCGGGACACGGTGGAGCGGCTCCCAGGGGCGTGCCGGACATCCAGGTCCGGTTCCACTCCGAATCAATCCGACCTCAGGTGGTCGCATCTCAGGATTGGCGACTATACGTCGAATTACGCGGCTCGGCCAGTTTACGGTAAGCCCGTTTTTCGGCCAGCCCGGACTGCCAGCTGAACAACGAGTCCAGCGGCTGAGCCGTGCCCAGTGTGACACTCAAGAAACTGTCACAATCGTTCGCCCTGGCGTCAACTCCAGGTCCTACGCTTGGAAATATGAGGCACGCACTGCTCGCGCATGGGATCTTAAAGGAGATACCCTACAGACCGGTTCCGACGCGCCGTTCAGGCACATACAACAGCAATCGGCCCACCCTCACGCTACTGGAGGACGCTGGCTTGGGTTCCGATTTTCTGGAGAAATCAGCCTGGGTGCCAGGATGGGGTCTCACGGTGCCGGGCCTCAACTAGACAGTGGGAGTCGATGTGAATTCTGAAATGCGAGGGAGCACGGAGGCCTTGGCAGGACTCTTCGCGATGTTCGCCTCGGCGACCGCGGTTCTCGCCGGGGGCTCGTATTGCCGCGCGCAAGTGCCCGGAGCCGCGTCCCCCTCGTTCGAACCTGGGTACGTCGAACTCGATCAAGGCCATCAGAATCTCATTTTGTTCCCGATACACGGAAAGGACGAAGTCAAGATTCCCCTGCCCGAAACGCCAGCGCTCTCAGCAAACCCACACGGTGTGCGCGAGTATGGCGGCGCCGGTTACGCGATCTACGTACTCAATAGCGATCCGTCGGCTGGCATGTTGAAAATCGAATTCGACCCGCCTCGCATTAGCGGCATCCCCGGAACATTCGGATTCTATAGCATTTGGCATCTGACGGTGGCGCGGCCCTCCGAACGGATCCTGGTGTCCGGCAATGCGCCTGGTCTCCGGCCTGGTCAGTGCGGCATATACGAGATTGACGAGGCTGGCGGCGCTCCCCGCCAGGTTCTGACCGGGGCCTTTCCAGAATGTGGGGGCGGCGGCGGTCCGGTCTCACCCGAAGGCAAGCTGGTTCTGGGCTACGCGGGAGGCAACGTGCGCGTGATCGACCTCGCAACCTGCGCGACCCGGGTAGTTCGCGGCCTGGAGGGTCTCACCCCGGGTGACGTCGCGTGGTGGCATCGGGTCGCCTGGTCTCCGGATGGTCAGTGGATCGCCGCCGCGGTTAAGGACAGGATTGTCTTGATCGACGCGCGGACGCTCTCCAGATGAAGGAACCTGGGGTCGGGTGACGCTCCAATTGTCTGGTCCCCGGACTCAAGGCAAATCCTAACCACAAAATCGTGCTCGTTGTATTTCAGTACTTTCGTGGCGATTGACGTGAGGACCGGAAAGAGAACCGTGATCAGGAGTTCGCATTGCAGAGCTGGCGGCAATGAACCGTTCTGGATCGACGCCAACGCCATTCGATGATCCCCCTCTCGCCGGCAGAAGCAAGGGATTGCCAACCGGCTGGGCGCAATCGCGGGAACCCGCAGCGCAGGGCAACACGCCACAACCGAGGCTGTCTCAAGATAGATCCTGCTCGCCGGCCACTCGGTCCCCTAACGCCCGACGCACCGAACTGCCTTCGCGGTCGGCTCCGGTTGCATCGGAGACCCGGATGCTGACAGTCTCGATCCGGGTTAGCGTTTGATGGGGCCCAGTCCGTCCTGCCCTTACCGCGCCGCCGCTCGCGCCAGCCGGTCGCGAATCGCCACCCACGCGGGTCCATCCGGTGGAACCTCCACAGCAATCCAATCGTGGCCCTGGGCGTCCAGCTCATAGAGCGTCCGATAAAGCGCGGCGCCATACTCTTCCGCGTCATTCGGCATGGCCACCGCTCTGGCGGCGGGTCGTGGCGCGGTGATGAACATGTGCGCTCCCCGTCCGGCGGGCAGAGCTTCCCCAAGCGTCACCAGCACCAGCGGCGTCACCGGGCTGTAGTGCCGTAGATGCAGGCCCGGCGATGCGTGGCCCGCTTCCGTCGCGGCCGCTCCGGCCACGCGCACCGGCCCGATCACCGCCTCAATCTGCTCGCGCGAGACCATGCCCGGCCGCAGCAGAAGCGGGTCGTCGACGATGGACAGCACGGTGGATTCGATGCCCACCTCCGTCGGACCGCCGTCCAGAATCAGGCCCACGCGGTCGCCCAGGCTGGCCCGCACATGCTCGGCGCGCGTGGGCGACAACCCGCCAAACCGATTGGCGCTGGGCGCGGCCACCGGAACTCCCGCGGCGCGCAGCAACGCCAGCGCCATCGGGTGCGCGGGAACCCGAATCCCCACCGTATCCAGACCCGCGGTAACGCGCGCGGAGATGTTGGCGTGCTTTTTCAAAACCAGCGTGAGCGGCCCCGGCCAGAAGCGGTGCGCCAGCAGGTCCGCGCGCACCGGCCACTCGGCCACAATCAGTCGCGCCAGGTGAATGGAGGCGACATGGACAATCAGCGGGCTCGTCGCCGGCCGCCCCTTGGCTTCGAAGATGCGTTCCACCGCGGCCACGTCCAGCGCATTCGCGCCCAGACCGTAGACCGTCTCGGTGGGGAAAGCGACCAGCCCGCCGGAACGCAACAGCGCCCCCGCGCGCGCGATTTCGGCCTGGTCACTCGACGGCGTCGTCTTTTCCGTCACTGGCGGTCCTGCCGGTCTTGCGCCACACCAGATAC
>CAYVPZ010000166.1:0-8687 GCA_964453955.1 uncultured Solibacteraceae bacterium
GGTCCAGCGGCACGGTATCGCGGACGACGGCGAAGTTCTGGTTGTAAATGGTCAGCGCCGGGTCCGCCGCAAAGGCGACAAGCGTGAAGCAGGCGCACAGTACCGCGGCCCGGATGGTGGTTCGTGGCAGCGTGGGAGTGTTCATGCTGCCATCCTACGGCAACCTGGATTCCATCGGGTGTAAGCTCGGGGGAATGGACCTGGCAGCGCATTTTCAAATGCTCGCGCGCTATAACCGCATAGCCAACGAAAGGCTCTTCGAAAAGTGCGCACAGTTGGACGCCGCCGAATACCGCAGGCAGCGCCAAGGCTCGTTTGGCAGTATTCACGGCCTTTTGAACCATATCCTGCTCGGCGATCGCATCTGGATGACGAGATTTGAGGGAGGCGGACACGCCACTCCGCCGCTCGATGCGGTGCTGTTTGACGATTTTTCCGATTTAAGGCCGGCGCGGAGGGATCAGGACGCGCGGATCGAAGAGTTCTTTGCGCGGTTGCCGGAAGGCTTCTTTGGCCGGACCTTTCACTACCTGAACAATCAGGGCTTGCAGTATGTCGAGGAAGCCGGGGTTGCCGTCAGCCATTTTTTCAACCATCAGACCCATCATCGCGGACAAGTTCACGTGATGTTGAGCCAGACCCCGGTGCCGCCGCCGCCGCTCGATTTGCATCGGATCATCAATCCATAAGAGCGGATGCCTCCACTTCACCCGGCCAACCCGTTCTCTGATCGGCTAAACTGATTTGAATCGCTCATCTTAATGACTGATGCGACGAGAGGTTGCCTGGGGGAATGTTGACGAGCATCAAGGTTGGTCCGCTCAAACAAAGTGAGATCGAAGAGGCCGACCGGATTGTCCGGCTCGCGTTCGGGACGTTTCTGGGATTGCCCAATCCGCTCGACTTCATGGACGACCGCAATTTCATGTTGCCCCGCTGGCGCTCAACCCACGTCAAGGTAATCGCGGCGCGCGACGGTTCCCGTCTGATCGGATCGAACGTGGTCACGCGTTGGGGATCGTTCGGGTTCTTCGGACCGCTGACCGTGCTGCCGGAATACTGGGACCGCGGCGTCGCGCAGCGGCTGCTTGAAGCTACCATGACAGTTTTCGACAGATGGGGCGTGCGGCATACCGGGCTGTTCACCTTTGCGCAAAGTGCAAAGCATGTGGGCTTGTACCAGAAGTTCGGCTACTGGCCGTGTTATCTCACTGCAGTCATGACGCGCACGCCGGATGCTGACGCCGCGCCGCGGGCAGGAGGCGCCAGGATGCCGGCGTTGCTATCGGCCCTCACCAAAGCCCGGCGCGAACAGACCATCGAGGCATGCGGAAAACTCACCGACAAGATCGACAAGGGGCTGGATCTCGCAGGCGAAATCAGGGCCGTGCGTGCGCAAGGCACCGGCGACGTCCTGCTGACCTGGACCCGCGGCGTTCTGGATGCTTTCGCGGTCTGCCTGAACGGACCTGGATCGGAGGGCGGCGAGAAGACGTGTTACGTGAAGTTCGGTGCGGCCCGCGGCGGTGCGGGCGCGGGTCAACGTTTTGACGAACTGCTGAACGCTTGCGACGCTTTTGCAGCCTCGCGTGGAGCAACTCTGGAGGCGGGCGTGAACCTGGCTCGTGAGAATGCTTACCGGCGTATGCGCCTCCACGGATATCGAGTGACCACGCTGGGTGTCGCCATGCAACGTCCGCATGCCCGCGGATTCAATCGGGCCGATGCGTTCGTCATTGACGACTGGCGTTAGAAGGCAGCCCCGTCGCCCTAATCCCCCAAAAACTTCCCGTAGGCTTCCAGTCCGCTGATGTGGTCGCAGGCGGCCTTGACGCCGGCCACAATCGGCACCGCCAGCACCAGCCCGATGGCCCCCCACAACGTGCCCCAGAACATCAGCGCCACGGTCACCACCAGGGGATTCAGATGCAGCCGCGACCCCACCACCTTCGGGTACAGCAGGTTCACCGCCAGCAGATGCAGCCCGGCGATCACCAAGGCGATCAGCAGGTAGATGGGCGGGCTGTTGTACACGGTGAGGCCGGCGGTGAAGGCGGGCAGGATGGCCAGCGGAAGCCCAACGTAGGGCACCAGGCTCAGGAACCCGCTCAACACGCCCACCAGCAGCCAGTAGGGCATGCGAATGGTCAGGAAAAAGCCCGCGCTCACCACCGTGAGAATCACGCCCAGCATGAAGTTGCCGATCACATAAGCACGCGCGGCGTCGGCGATGCTCTCCCACGTCCGGTGCGCCATCTGGCGGTCCGCGCCGCTGAACAGGTACAGGAAGCTGCGCCGCAGATGGTCGCGCCAGCTCAACATGAAATACACCACGAAGGGCACAAAACTCGCCATCAGCGCGACATCATAGAAGGAGCGCACATAGCTGTAGAGAAACGAAAACAGCGGGGTGGGCTCCTGATGAATGCGCACTTCGGGAATTGCGGGTGCTGGTGTGGTGATTGCGGGCGCCTTGCGGCGTCCCCGCACGATGCTGGTGATAGTGGCGGGAGCGGGCGCGGGCGGCTCCTGTTCGCGGAATCGCCTGGGCACGATCACCTGGATGGTGTTCTGCTCCACCTGATCCAACTTCGTGGCCACCGCGTCGGTAATGGCGTCGATGCGGCCGCTTAAGTGGGGCAGATCTTCCACCAGCCCGGCCATTTCGGTCCAGGCGCCCAGGCCGATCAAATACAACATGGCCACCGCAATGCAACAGACCACCATGCTGGAGAGCGGCCGGGGCAGCCGCAGGCGCACGAAGAGCGTCACCACCGGGTCCAGCAGGAAGGCGATGATGGTGGAGATCACCATGGTGATGCAGAAAATGCGGCCGTAGTACAGCAGCGCGATGCAGGCCGCGGCAGCCAGGATGGCCGTGGACGGGCTGGACGGCTTGCGGGTCGGAAGATTGGGAATCAGAGCGGACGTGGGCGTGGCCTGCGGCACTGAAAACACCTGCTCCTATAATGGAATGGAATCGTGGAGGACAGCAATCAAAACCGCCCGGCGGCGCGCGTTCTGGCGCTCGATCTGGGGAAGAGGCGCATCGGGCTGGCCGTCAGCGATCCGCTGGGCATCACCGCGCAGGGCCTGCGGACGCTCCAGCGCGCCAGCATCCGCGCCGACCTGGCCGAGCTGGCCGGAATCATCTCCGAGAAAGGCGTGTCGCTGATCCTGATGGGTAAGCCGCTGCACATGAGCGGGCACGAAGGCCGCCAAGCCGAATACACGCGCGATTTCGCGGAGCGCCTCGGAAAGACGACGGGCGTGCCGGTGGAGTTCCGCGACGAGCGGCTCACCACCGTGCAGGCCGAGCGCGTGCTGCGGGAAGGCGGCGTGCACTTGCGCGAGGAGCGCGCCCGCTCCATCGACCGGCTTTCCGCGGTCCTCCTTCTGCAGGATTATCTCGACTCGCGCCGCCTATGAAGGGCAATAACTACCTTGACACATCACCACATTGCTGCCATGATCGAGGACATGAGCAATGACGGTAAGAGAAATGTCCTCGCTCGTTCATCCGCCGTCTGCAATTCATAGGGTGATGGCTGTGCTGAAGGCGTATTTTGATGAAAGCGGTTTTGAGGGACCGGTGTTTTCGCTTTGTGGATTTGTTGCCACTGAGCGAACATGGGACGGCTTCGACCAGAAATGGACTGCTCTGCTGGCCAGACCATGCCTCCATACACCTCGCACTCGTCCAGAGGCTATCGAGAAGATTTGCCGCCCGCTACGATCTCTACATGCCACAGATATGGAGGGGCTCGGAAAGGGGCGCTTTCGACGAATCGGACAAAGAAACCGAGACTACCTCATTAACAGTTCGATGAAAGTGATTCTTGACTCTGGAATAGTCGGTATCGGAACAGGGGTTATTATCGCTGGCTATGATACGTTGCCCGATGCCACTAAAGCGATCACTGGCAGCCCCTACCTGATGTGTATGCGATATATTCTGCAAGAGGTGGCTAAGCATGCTTCTATGTTTATGGGCGAAACCGAGGACATTGCTTACATCTTTGAGAATCAACCTGTTTGGGAGATAAAGGCCCATCAACTATTTGCAGGTCTTCGTGAACAGCACCAAAAGGACTTCCGGATGGGAACCATCGCGTTTGGTTCTAAAGAGAAGTTCAGACCGCTGCAAGCTGCTGACCGGTTCGCATTCGAGTTCTACCAACACTTTGTGGATCGCACGACTGAACGACAGAACTGGATCGATATTGTTAGGCATCCTCTTTTCTTCGGAAAGTACTGCGACGAAAACGGGATCGACTGGCTAAAGCGCGAATCAGGCAAGTGATACGATGGTGAACGATGAAACACTCAGCCGAGTACGAACGCTTCACGGCTCTCGTGGATCAGGTGCTCTCCGTTCCGCACAGTGTCATCAAGGAACGCGTCGAAGAGCACAGAAGGCAGGCAGCATTGAATCCGAATCGGCGCGGCCCGAAGCCGAAACGAAAGGCTACGCCGCCGGCCGCTTCGGACCACGGAGCAAACGGGCTTTAGTTGACCGTCTGTTTTTCTCCCACCTTGCCGGTGACTTCGGCCCACGTCAAACGCTTTCCAACGATCTGCCTGACGGCCAGATCAAAGCGGTCACTGTCGGTCAACGGTTCCCCATTGATGTCCTTCCGGTTGTTATAGCGGAACGCCTGTTCGTCCAGGTAGCGGAACAGGTGGAATGGCTCAACGCTTACGTAGGTGCCGCCCAAGCCGCGCTTCAGGAGACTCCAGAAGTTCTCCATCGTGTTGGTGTGGACGTTCCCGTTCACGTACTCTACTGCGTGATTGATGACGGCGTGCTGGTATTCGCTCTCCAGCCCATCGTAGGATTTCAGTTCGTCGCTGAAGATGGCCGCGCCAGCTTCGACGTGCTCACGGATGTTGGACTGAAGGGCCTTCTTGCGGCGATTGTCCACATGGAACACACGGACCTTTCCGCCGCGTTCCACCATGCCCATCGCGATTTCTTTATCTTTGCCGCCAGTTCCCGTGATAACCCGCGCGCGCTTGTCTTTGTGCATGTTCCGCGCTTTGCCACCGATGAACGTTTCGTCCACTTCGACTTCGCCGCCCAACTTTCCGCCGGTGACATCCTGCATCGCAAGGCGAATCCGCTGAAGCATGAACCATGTGGACTTCTGGCTGATGCCCGTCGCCCGCGACACTTCGTAACTGCTGACGCCGTTCTTGCAGTTCGCCAGCATCCACATTGCGAGAAGCCACTTATCAAGTCCGATAGCCGAGTCCTCGAAAATGCTGCCAGTCTTGATGCTGAACTGAGAGTGATCGTGCCGCGTCTTGCACTGCCAGATATGCCGCGACTTCACGAACCCAACATCGGCAGATCTGCAACGCGGGCAGGTAACGCCGTTCGGCCAGCGCCGCGCCGCAAGATAATTCAGGCAGTTGTCGGGATCGCCGAAGTAGATGACTGCTTCTTGAAGGGTCTTAGGTTCGGCTGCCATAAACCTAGTATGAGGCAGTCTGTCTGATGTGTCAAGTTAATTATTGCCCTATGAAGCGCCGCCGCCGGGGCCGCTGGATCGTCCGATTCGTGCTTGCCGCGGTCGCGCTGGCTGTCGTGGCCCTGCTGGCGGCGGGCGGCGTGGCGTGGTCGCTGCTCACGCCATACCAGGGCTTTGCCGACTCCGCGTTCGTGGAGATCGACAAAGGCACCGGCACGCGAATCATCGCCTCGGAACTCGCGGACGCGGGCGCCCTGCGCTTCTCATGGCAGCTTCTCGCGGTGCGCCTGTTGCGGCCTTCGGCGAAGTTGCAGGCGGGTGAGTACCGTTTCTCGCAGCCCGATTCGGCCTGGCATGTCTTCGACCGGATTGCGCGCGGCGACGTGTTCTACTACGAGCTGACCATCCCGGAGGGAAGCAACGTCTTCGATATCGCCGCCGAAGTGGATCGTCTGGGCTTCCTGAGCGGCAGCGACTTCCTCAACGCCGCCCATAATCCAGCGCTGATTCGCGACCTGGCGCCCGCCGCCTCAACGCTGGAGGGCTACCTGTTCCCCTCCAGCTACCACATAACCCGCCATGCCGGCATCCAGCAGCTTTGCCGCATGATGACCGGCGAGTTCCGGCGCCAGTGGCGTTTGCTCGATCCCCCAGCGGACATCGAGGTGAGCCGGGTGGTCACCCTGGCTTCCATGGTGGAGAAAGAAACCGCGGTGGCCGGCGAGCGGCCCGAGGTGGCTTCGGTCTACTACAACCGGCTGAACCTTGGCATGGCGCTGGACTGTGATCCCACCACCATCTACGCGTCCCTGCTGGAGGGGCGCTATCGCGGCGTCATCCACCGCTCCGATCTGGCCAGCGCGAACGCGTACAACACCTACACGCATACGGGGCTGCCGCCAGGGCCCATCGCCAACCCCGGCGTGGCGGCGCTGAATGCCGCCCTCCATCCGGCCAATACAAACTTCCTGTATTTTGTGGCGAAGCCGGACGGCTCCGGGTCGCACCAGTTCTCCGCGGATCTGGCCGCCCACAATCGCGCCGTGGAACAGTATCGCCGTGGACGGAGCCACCCGCAGCCCCGCCCGCATCGATGACATGGCCACGGCAGGCAAATATCCGGCTCCTCGGTTGCTGATGCTGCTGTCGGCGGCCGCATATGCCGCAAGTCTGCTGGTTCTGGCCGCTCGCACGCCGCTCTGGCTGGACGAAGTGCTCACCGTGGCCGGACCGGCCAGGAGCGCGCATCTGTTCGACGTCGTCCGCTGGGCCGCCATCAACACCGGCAACGTGCCACTGGGGTTTCTGGCGGAGCGGTTCGCTTTCGACATCTTCGGCATCTCGCCGCTCTCGGCGCGGGCGCCATCGTTAATCTGCAGCCTGCTGAGCTGCGCGGGCATGGCTGTCCTTGCGCGCCAAATGGGATTCGAACGCGGCCGGGCGCTGGCCACCGCGGCTGTTTTTGCGCTCCTTCCCATGCAGTTCCGATATGCGTATGAAGCCCGGCCTTACGCGCAATGCCTGCTGTGCGGTATTGTCGCGACGATTGTTTTTCTGAGGATCGCCCGGTCGCCGAAATGGCTCGACGCGGTTTTCTACGCGGCGGCGGCGCTGGCCGGCCTCTATACGCAGCCCTTCACGTTGTTCCTCCTGGCCGCGCACGGCGCGTGGGGCCTTTGCTGCGTTCGGGCGGCGGAGCGCAGGCGAGTGGTCCTGTTGTGGGCTTGCGGCGCCGCGGCCGCCGTCGCGGGTTTCATCCCCTGGGTGCTGCTGGTCTGGAGCGGATGGCGCCAGGGGATCACCGCCGGTCACGCCGGCTTTGGCTGGAGCTGGTCCATTCTGGCGATGATCCTGCGGGAATTGCCGGGCAACTACGTGGTCGGGCTCGCCCTGCTGGTCGCCATCGGCGCTACGCTGCGCGGGCATTCAGAGGAGAACCGGCCCGTGCGCACGCTCCTGCCCCTAATGATCCTCTTCCCCATCGTTGGCGCGCTCGTTGCGGACGCGGTGTCCGGCTATTTCTTCGCCGTCCGCCAATTGATTCTTGTCCTCCCGTCGTTCGCCCTCCTCTCCATGGCCAGACGAAGCCGCCTGAGCCACATCGCCGTGACCGCGATTGTTGTCGCCTCCGTCGTCCAGGATGTGCGCGCGGCATTCGCCCCGAGGGAAAACTGGTTGCCAGCGGCTTCCCGTCTCGCCTCCGAGTTGAGCTCCGGCGGCTGTTTTGTGGGCATACCGTTTGGTTCCGAAGTCCTGTTCGAGTTCTTCGAACCGAAGCTGCAGGGACACCGGTGCGGCGGCGCGTTCGGGTTGTACGAAAAGGTGGTGGTTGTGGTGACGCCCTACACGCCACGCCCGTCGGACGCCGACGTGTACGGAATGCTCCAACAGCAGGGCTTCATCCGCGCCGATGCACGGGCCATCGGCGTCACGCATCTGGCCATCTTCCTCAGGCCGCATGGCGGGCGCTGAATCCGCTCCCGAAATCGGACAGTTGGTGGCGAAATCGGACAGCGCCGGGGCCGGCGACCCAATCCAGACTGGTGACCTGCCCCCGCTCGCAAGTGGAAGTGGAATTGCACCCTTTCCGGTTTGCGACCTCCCATGAAAATCATCTCCGCTGTCCTCCTGACCGCCCTCGCCTCCTCCGGGTTCGCGCAAACCCCGGAAATCTCCATTGCAGAGCCGGCGGCCACACCGTTTGTTGGCCCGTTGCTGCGGCCCTTCCACATCCAGAAGCGCGTGGTGTCGCCGGTGCAGCTCTCCAACTCGCCGCGCCTCGAAACGCTGGTGCGCGCCGGCAATCTGTACCTGTCGGCGCACGACGTGATCGCGCTGGTGCTTGAGAACAACGTGGACATCGCCATTCAGCGCTACGGGCCGTTTCTCGCGCGCGAGGTCCTGCGCCGCGCCCAGGGCGGCGGATTCCTGCGCAGCGTGGGCATGCCCATCAATCCCGGTCCGGTCAGCGTCAGCCTGGCCGGCGTCAGCGTCAACAACGTGGGGCTCGCCGAAGGCGGCGGAGTCGGCTCGGGTGGCGGCATCGTGATTCAGCTCGGCCCCACGCCGCCCAGCCTCGACCCGTATTTGTACTTCTACGCGAACTACCAGCACACCACCACGCCGCAGAGCAACATCTACCTGACCTGTGTGATCACGGTCACCGCCGCCACCGAGACGTATCAGGCCGGCTACGGGCAATCGCTGGTGACG
>CAYVPZ010000167.1:0-8659 GCA_964453955.1 uncultured Solibacteraceae bacterium
CTTCGACCTTTGGGTTATGAGCCCAACGAGCTACCAGACTGCTCCACCCCGCACTACTATCGTAGCGCGGCCAACGGTCGGGGTCAATGAATCCCGGCGCGAAACGGCCCGCCGCGCCGCAACATCAGGACAGCGCGAGGGCGGGGACCGCGTCGAGATCGCAGAACTGTTTCTGCCGGGGCGTTTCCCAGAGCAGAATGTCCGATAACGCCCGAAGAAACCGCGGAGCGCCGTGCCCATCGCCGAAGAAGCGCGACGGCCGTATGCTCTCGATTCGACAGGCCCGGGCGATGGCTTCGCGAATGGCCACGCGGTCGTTGGGAACGTCGAGAATCGACTCGTATTGGAAACGGTTCTGCTGCCGGCTGCCAATGTTCACGGTGGGCACTCCATAGACGGGCGCTTCGCGGATTCCCGCGCTGGAGTTGCCCACCATGACGTGGGCGTGCTTGAGCAGCGTCAGAAACGCTTCGAAGCGCATGGAGGGAAGCAGCTTGAAACGGGGATTCCCATCGAACGCCGCGTACCGCTCGAGGATGACGTCCGATCCCGGGTCGTTGTTCGGATAGATGACCACGTAGTCGAGCGGGCTCTCCATCAGGGCGCTCACCAGTTCGGCGGCGGCCCGATCCTGCGCGCGCGCCTCGGTGGTCACCGGGTGAAAAAGAACGATGCCGTAGGAGGGGGTGTGGATGCCATAGTGGTCGCACACGGTTTCCAGATCGGGCAGGTCCGGCGACAGCATGATGTCGATGTCCGGTGAACCGATCACGTGGATGGACTCCGGCCGCTCGCCGAGCTGCCGCAGGCGTTCCGCCGCGCTCTGGTTGGCGACAAAGTGGAGATGCGCCAGTTTGCTGACGGCGTGCCGGATGGTCTCGTCGATGGCGCCGGACAATTCGCCGCCCTCGATGTGCGCCACCAGCACGTTGCGCAGGGCACCCACGATGGCGCCGGCCAGCGCCTCGATGCGGTCGCCGTGGACGACGATCATGTCCGGCTCGTATTCCTCGACATAGCGGGACAGGCCGGTGATGGTGTTGGCCAGAATGTGCTCGGAGGGCTCGCCGCGAAACTGGTTCATGAACGGGTGGATCCGGGTGAAGCCGGCCTTGAGGACCTCGTCGACGGTGAGCCCGTAGCGCGAAAGCATGTGCATGCCGGTGACGAACACCGCGCTTTCGAGGAACGGGCAGCCGTCCACCACCCGCATGAGCGGCTTCAGCTTTCCGAAGTCGGCCCGCGTGCCGGTGAGAAAAACAACGCGTCTGGTCAGCGAACCGAGGCCCATTGCAGTTGCTCGTCCTTGCGAATGTCTTTGGCGGCGCGGCGCGAGAGCACCCGGGGGAGGTCTTCGGCGCGGATCTCGCCGGTGCCCGGCCGCTTCACCCACGTGTTGTCGTAGGTGAGCGCCTCGCCGGCGGCGATGTCGCGCAGGGCCACCACCGAGGCGTAGGCGAAACGGATGGTGGGCTCCTCTCCGGGCAGCACGTCTTTCGATCCGCCTAGGGCTTCGTGAATGGCGCGGCTGCCTTCGATGAGCTGCCGCAGGTCTGCGGGGCTCATGGAGATGGGGATGTCGGGCCCGGGCCAGTTCTTGTTCGAGGTGAAGTGCCGCTCAAGGACGGATGCGCCCAGCGCCACGGCGCCAAGGCACGGATAATTGGACGGCGAGTGATCCGACAACCCGATCACCGCGCCCGGAAAGCGCGCGGCGATCTGGCCGAGCGCGCCCAGACGGACCGCGCTGTACGGGGTCGGGTACATGCTGGTGCAGTGCAGCACGGCGAAGGGAATGCCGTAGCGGCGGAAAATGGCCACGGATTTGTCGACGCTCTCCAGGCTGTTCATGCCGGTGCTCATGATCACCGGCTTGCCGAAGCGCGCGATATGCTCCACCAGCGGGTAGTTGTTGCACTCGCCCGAGCCAATCTTGTACGCGGCGACGCCGAGCCGTTCCAAACGGTCCGCCGCGGCCCGCGAGAATGGGGTGCTCAGGAAGATCAGCCCCCTCGACTCGGCGTGGAGTTTAAGCTTGCGCTCGTCTTCCTCGCCGAGAGCGCAGCGCGCCATGATGTCCCAGATGGATTCGCTGGCGTTTGCAGGGACCACGCCATTCGGAATCATCTCGTCTTCCACCACGTGCGTCTGGAATTTGACGCACTCGCAGCCGGCCGCCGCCGCGTCGTCGATCATTTGCACGGCCTTGCCCACATCGCCCTCGTGGTTAATGCCGATCTCGGCTACCACCAGAGGAGGGTGAGCGGGGCCGATGCCGCGTCCGGAGATGGTCAATTCGGACATGGGCGCCTCATCTATGTAGTGGCGTCAGCGGGGATATTCTCGCTGCCGCGGAATTGAGAGGCGCGCCGAGCTCGGCGCACTTGGTTTTATATGCGCCGCAGCGTAGAGGACGCCCTGGCCGTCGCCGTCGCGCACCATCGGGCGGGCCGGATGAGCCAGGCCGAGGGGCTGTACCGCAAGGTAATCGCGATCCAGCCCAACGAAGCCGACGCATTGCACCTGCTGGGGGTGATCGCCCACCAGCGAGGCCATCACGAACAGGCGGAACGGCGGGTGCGCCGGGCCATCGCGGCTCGCGGCCAGCCCGTAGCCGAGTTCTGCGATACTCTCGGCAACGTGCTGGTGGCCCTGGGCCGGATCGACGAGGCGTTGCCATGTTTTCAGGAAGCCCTCGCCCTCCGTCCCGATCTTCCCCTCGCCCATAAGCGCCTCGGGACCACGCTGTACGCTCTTGGCCGCGCCAGCGAGGCCGCTCCGCATTTCGAGGCCGAGCTCCGGCTCAGCCCCGGCGACGCGACCGCGCACAGCAATATGGGCACCGTCTTTCTCAATCGCCGGATGCCTTGGAGGCGATGGGGTACTTCGAAGAGGCGCTGTCGATCGATCCGCGTTGCGCTGATGCCTGGTGCAATCTGGGCCGCGCCCACAGCCAGCTTGGCCAGAACGAAGAAGCGGCGCGGTGCCTGGAGAAAGCTCTCGCGCTGGCTCCCCGCCTGGCAGTGGCGTACGAGAACCTTGGCGCCATTCGCCACCGCCAGGACAGGGTGGTGGAAGCCATCGCCTGCTACGAAAAGGCGCTGACCTTCTCGCCTAGAAGCGCTCTGCTATACACCAGCCTGGGAAATCTCTTGAAGGAGCAGATGCGTCTTGCCGAGGCGGTGGCCTGCTACAACCGGGCAGTCGAACTCGATGGCGGCTTCCACGATGCCCGGTGGAACCGCGCACTGGTCCGCTTCATGACCGGCGAAATCGAGCGCGGCTGGTCGGAATACGAATGGGGCTGGACGGCGCGACAGCGCTTCCCGCAACGCCGGTTCCCGCAGCCCTGGTGGAGCGGAGCCCCGCTCCCGGGCCAGCGGCTGCTCGTCTGGGGCGAGCAGGGCGTGGGGGACGAAATCACCTTCGCTGGAATGATCCCGGAACTCGCCACCATCTCCGACCACTGCATTGTGGAGTGCGAACCGAGGCTGGTCCCGCTGTTCGCCCGTTCATTTCCGGCCGTGGAAACCGTCCCGCGTACGGATCCACCGCATCCCGCCACCGGGACTGCGGATCTGCAGATTCCGGCCGGCAGCGCCGCACGCTGGCTGCGCCCGTTGCTCGATCGGTTCCCGCGCTCTTTCCCCGCGGGTCGGGGCTATCTGCGCGCAGACCCGCACCGCGTGGCGTACTGGCGCGAGCGGCTGGCTGCTCTCGGTCCCGGTCCGCGCGTCGGAATCTGCTGGCGCAGCGGTCTGCTTTCCGGTCTGCGTTGTCTGCAGTGCACCAGCCTGCCGCAGTGGGGAACAGTGCTGACGGTGCCGGGGGTTCACTATGTCAACCTCCAGTACGGCGACTGCCGCGAGGAACTGGCCGAGGCCCGCGGGCGCTTCGGCGTGCCTATACACACGTGGCCGGATATCGACCTGAAGCAGGATCTCGACGAAGTGGCCGCGCTTACTACGGCCCTCGATCTGGTGGTATCGGTGGGCACCGCCGCGGCCTGCATGGCGGGAGCGGTCGGGGTCCCCGTCTGGCAACTCACTCTAACCAGTTGCGGCGACTGCTGGACCATGGGCCAGCACTACTGTCCGTGGTTCCCCTCCATGCGCCTCTATGAGCGCGCGTGGGACCAGCCGTGGGAAGAGGTGCTGGAACGGCTCGCCCGCGATCTGAGGGGTAAGGCGGCCTGAGAGCCTCGTCGAGCGCGGCCCACTTGAGTTCATATGCGCCGCAGCGTCCGCAATACCCTCGAAGTAGCGGTGGAGCACCACCGGGCCGGCCGGCTGGATCAGGCCGAGGGGCTCTATCGCAAGATAATCGCACTCCAGCCGAATGAAGCCGACGCCCTGCACCTGCTCGCGATGGTCGCCCACCAGCAGGGCCACTACGACGAGGCCGAACGGGGGGCCCGCCGGGCGATAGCGGCCTGCGGGCGGCCGGTGGGCCAGTTCTCCAACACTCTTGGCAATGCGCTCGCCGCGCAGGGCCGGGCTGTCGAGGCGTTACAGTGTTTCGAGGAGTCCATCGCCCTCCGTCCCGAGGATGCCGCCGCTCACAAAAACCTGGCCGATTTGCTGAGCGTCCTGGAACGCCACGACGAGGCCGCCGCGCATTACGAAAAGGTCCTCCAGCTCAATCCAGGAGACGTGTCGGCGCACAACAACATGGGCGGCGTTTTCCTGCAACGAAGGATGTTCCAGGAAGCCACCGAGTGCTTCGGGCGAGCCATCAAACTGGACCCGAACTGCGCGGAAGCGTATAGCAATCTGGGCCACTCGCTGCGCGAACTGGGCATGCTGACGGAGGCCGTCAATTGTCTGGGAGCGGCCATCCGCCTTCGGCCCAACCTCGGGGCGGCGTACGCTAACCTCTCCTGCGTGCTGCACCAGCTCGGCGGGCATGCGGATGCGGTTCGCGCGGTGGAGACGTCGCTGGCGCTCGATCCCATGAACCCCGCGGCGCACAGCAACCTGGGCAACCTGCTGAGGGACCAGTTGCGCTTCGCCGAAGCGATTTCGAGCTACGGCCGAGCTGTGGAACTCCGGCCTGGCTTCCACGAAGCCCGCATGAATCGCGCGTTGACCAGGTTCATGGCCGGCCAAATGGAGCGCGCCTGGGAGGAATACGAGTCGGGCTGGGCCGCCGGGAAGCGCGCCCCGCTGCGCCCGTTCGGCCAGCCGCGCTGGGCCGGGGGTCCGCTCACCGGCAAAAAACTGCTCTTCTGGGGCGAACAGGGCGTCGGCGACGAAATCACCTTCGCGGGCATGATTCCGGAACTCACGGCGGTGGCGGCGCGCTGCACGGTGGAGTGCGAACCGAGGCTGGTTCCTTTGTTCGCGCGCTCGTTTCCCGCCGCTGAGGTGATTCCGCGGACCGATCCGCCGCACCCGGCCACCGGGGAGGCGGATCTGCAGATCCCCGCCGGCAGCGCCGGACGCTGGCTGCGGCCCTCGCTCGACCGCTTTCCTCGCGGCTTTCCCCGGGAGAAAGGCTATCTTCGCGCGGACGCGGCGCGGGTTTCTCATTGGCGCGGGCGGCTGGACGGCCTAGGCGTCGGCCTCAAGGTGGGGATCTGCTGGCGAAGCGGCAACACAGCGGGCCTGCGCCGTCTGGATTGCACGGAACTCGGGGACTGGGGCGCCGTGCTGGCCGTCCCCGCTGTCCACTTCGTCAATCTGCAGTACGACGACTGCCGCGTGGAACTGGAGCAGGCCGTTGCCCGCTCCGGCGTGCCCATTCATGTCTGGCCGGACATCGACCTGAAACAGGACATCGACGAGGTGGCGGCGCTGACCACGGCGCTGGACCTGGTGGTCTCGGTGAGCACCGCGCCGGCGTGCCTGGCGGGGGCGCTGGGAAGGCCGGTGTGGCAACTTACCCTGACCAGCAGCGGGGATTTGTGGACCGTGGGCCAGAGTTACATGCCGTGGTATCCCTCGATGCGACTCTACGAGCGTTCGTTCGACCAGAGGTGGGCGGCGGTTCTGGAACGGATGGCCGCGGATCTAGCGGCGGAGAGCAACAGGATGTGCGGTTCGGCAAGGCCGGTGGCATTGACGGCCGGTGGAGGTGCGGAAGGCGGGCCGCGGGGGCCCGCCTTCACGGTTGCGGAGGGAGATCAGGCGGACTAGCTGCGGAGCAGCGTGAGCACCTGCTGAGGAGCGGAGTTGGCCTGCGCCAGAGCGGCCACGCCGGCCTGGACCAGGATCTGCGCCTTGGTCAGGTTGGCGGCCTCGGCGGCCATGTCGGCGTCGCGGATGGACGCTTCGGCGGCGGTGGTGTTGGTGAGTTGCGACTGCGCCAGGTTAATGGCATAGTTGAACTCGTTTTCGCTGAGGCCGACGACGGCCTGCGCCGAGCCCAGAGCGGTGGTGGCGTTGCCGACGGCCGTGACCGCGGCTTCCGCGCTCGCCTGATTGGAGATGTTCGCGGTGCCGCCGCCAGCCAGAGCCGATGCCACCTGCACCGTGCCCTGTTGAGTGGCCTTACCGATTCCCACCGTGCCGGCGGTGCCGTCAGCGCTGAGGCCGACCGAGAAGGAGCCCAGCGTGCTCAGGAACTGGATGCCTTCGCCGGTGACCACGCCAGCGGAGTTGGTGATGGTGTTCTTGACGGCCACGATCGACTGCAGCGTCGAATCGTCGCTCGATTGCAGCGCTGAGTTGATGGCGGTGATGGCCTGGTCGAGAGTAGCGCCGCTGGTTGTCGTCGTGTTGTTGCCGAGAACCACCGCGAGGGAGTGTGCCGTTCCGGACGCATCGTTGGCCGAGATGCTGATGGTCTGATTGTCCTGTGCATTCGCAATCGGGGTGAACTGGAACACCGACGTCGCCGTGGCGCCCCCCGCGTCGAAGTAGATGTTGTTGGTGGTGCTGGTGCCGGTGCTGGCGAAGGACCCGGCGTCGCCCCCCACAGTGAGCGTGTTCCCGAGGGCAGCGGCGGCGAAGCCGAGAACCTGGTTCGCGGCTGTACCGGTGCCTTCAGCCACGCGGAAGGACGTCCCGCTGGTGGAGCTGAGAACGATGTTGCCGTTGCCGTTCACCGTCGCCGTGAGACCGGCAGCCTGGAGGGTTGCATTGCCGGCGATGGCGCTGTTAGTGAGGTCGGCCAGGTTTTGTGCCGTGTCGTTGGCCGTTCCGGTAACACTGATCTGCTGGGCCGTTCCGCCCGCGACGGAGATCGCCAGAACGTCGGTAGTAGCGCCGGTGACAATGGCGTTGGCGGCGGTGATGGAGGTGTAACCGAATGAGCTGCCGCCGTTGGACAGGTAGTTGCCAAGGCCCAGCTCGTTGGTGGTGTCGCCCTGGGAGGACACGGAGAAGTTTTGGCCGCTGTTGCTGGTGAAGCTGAGCGTGCCGGCCGTCGAGTTATAGGTTGCGCTGATGCCGGCCGCCTGCAGCGTGGTGTTGGTGTTCACCTGGTTGACCAGGTCGGCCACGCCGGTTGCCTGGGTAGTATCGGCGTTTGCCAGGGTGAGGTCCACGGGGCTGGCCAGACCGCCGCCCTGGAAGCGCACGATAGTGCCCGCCAGAGTAGCCGTCGTGGTGGTGGCGCCGAGCGTGGCTGTGACCGTCTCTCCCAGCGACTTGCCGGTGGAAGCATTGGCCGTTGCGATGCCGGAAAGTCCGAGGGCCGTCGCCAGAGAGGTGTTGCTCACCGTAATGGTGGAGCCGGCGGTGTCGTTCAGCGCAGTGATGACGAGATGGTGCTGGCTATCCGTGGAGGCCACGGCGTAGGAGCTGAAGGCGCCGGCGGCATTCAAATCCGCCGCCACCGTGCCTGCGGTGATGGCGGCTGTCGACCCGATGCTGAAGTCCATGGCCGGTCCGCCGTTGAATGACAACGTCAGCATGTCGTCTACCCCCGCGGTGGTGGTGTAGCTGTTGGAAGTGTCGGTTCCGGTCATGACTGCCTTGGCGCCGAAGTTGCCCATCAGCGCATTGGCCATGGAGTCGCCAGCCCGTACCTGGAAGGCCGCGTTCGAGGAGGTGAAAGTCAGTTGCTGCTTGCCGGTGGAGTCGGTATTGACAGCGGCGGTGATGTTGGCATTCTGGAAAGCCGTGGCGGCCTGGGTGTTACCGGTGCCGGCCTGCTGAATGGCCGTGTTGACCGCATTGGCCAGCGTGGTCGCGTCGGTCACACCCCCCAGGTTCACGGTCAGTTGCACGGCGTTGGCGCCGCTGAAACCCGGCCCGCTGATGTCGAAGGTGGTGTAGCCGGCGTTAGCCGTGGTGTTGGCGGTATCGGCCAGGATGTTGGCCACGCTGCTGGCCGAGCCGGTGCCGATGTCGGTGCCGGCGACGCCCGCCGCCTGCACGCCCTCCAGACCGAGGCTCTTGGCGTCCACGGTGGCGTTGGCGAGGTTCAGCGAGATGGAGCCGTTGGCTACCGCGGCCGCGCCGGTGGGCCCGTCGCCGCCGCCGACCAGCACCGTCATGTTCTTCGCGAAGGTGCCTCCGGTGTTCATACCGATAGCCTGCGCCTGGCGGCTGATTTCGCCCAGCACGCTCTGGAACTCGGTGTTCAGCGCGCCCTGGCCCTCGGTCAGGGTGCCGGTGGACGCTTCCGTGGCCAGCGTGCGGGCGCGGTCCAGAAGCTGCGAAATGTTGTTCATGCCGCCGTCGATGATCTGCAACTGGCTCAGCCCGTTGTT
>CAYVPZ010000168.1:0-8641 GCA_964453955.1 uncultured Solibacteraceae bacterium
TCCTGGCGTTCGCCGCGATCTGGCCACCGCTTATCGCCGCGTGGGCGATATTCTGGGGCAGCCGTATCACGCCAACCTCGGCGACATGGCCGGCGCGCTGGCCAATTATCGCAAGGCGGCCGCGGTTCTCGAAGAACGGACCGCATTCGGCGGGGAAGATCCTGTGGCGCTCACCGAACTGGCCCAGGTCTACGGCCTCGAAAGCGCCATCCTCAGCCGGCAAGTGCAAACCGGCGAAGCCGTTCGCCTGAGCGAGAAAGCCGTTCCGCTGCTGGAGCGGATTGCCGCGCACGAACCGCGTTCCCGCGAGGCGCGGCTGGAGGTGGCCAACGCGTACCTGATGGTGAGCCTGGCTCGTGTGGTGGAGTGTTGGGAACGTCAGGCGCCCGAGTCGTGTCACGTCGCGGACGACGCGGCGGCGAAAGCAGAGCCGATGGCGCTGCAACTGGTGGCTGAACTTCCGGACAACGATTTGTTCCGCTACGCCGCCAGCCGGGCGTTTCACTTCCGCGCTTACGCGGAGATCCACATGGGCGCGTTCGAGGCCAATCCCGCCTGGCTCGCGCTGTCATTGCGCCATCATCAGCAGGGGTTCGAGCAGGACGAGGCGGCGTTCCGGCTCAAGCCGGGGCGGTATCGCAACGCGCTGGCGGACGCGTGGGGCGACCTCGGCCAGGCGTACCTGAACGTCGGCCAGTTCCGGAAGGCCGAAGCGGCCGCGAGGGAGAGCCTGAGCCGGTTTCAGGAAATCGCCGCGAGCGATCCGGAGAACGCGGAAGCGCGGCGGAATGTGGCGGTTTCCTATGCAAGGATTGCAGGGGCGCTGGTGCAGGAGCATCGCGATAGCGAAGCTGGGGATCTTCAGGAACAAGCCCTGAGTATGTACGAATCGCTGCTGCGGCGCGAGCCGAAGAATCGCGACGACCTGGAACCCGCCGTGAGCATCCACAACGATCTGGCGCGGTACCAGGCGACCGCCGGCGACGGCGCGGCGGCGCTCGGGCACTACCGCCGTAATCTCGAATTGCTGGATGCTTTCCCGGACTCGCCGGATTCGGTCTGGCTGGCGCTGAACTACGGCCTGCTGGCGGACGGCCTGGCCCGCTGGGACCGGGCGCAGGCCGCCGTGTGCTACCAGAAGGCCGCGGCGCTGTGGGCCCGCTTGCGCGATTCCGGGCATTTGCCGGCCGCATACGCGGGCAAGCCCGCAGCCCTGGAACAAGCAGCGATCGCGGCCAGCCGCTGAGAGGCCCGTCAGAGCGCGCCCGATATCAAGGCTGCGCGGACGCCTGCGCGTCACGCTGCACCCGCATTTGCTTCATTTCTTCGGGATGGCGCGCCCAGCCGATTCCCTTCTCTTCCGGTGCGCCGTACAGCTCGGGATACAGATAATAGCCCTGCTCTCCAGCCGGCTTCGCGACCTCCACCTGTAGCGGATGCGCCTTGGCATAGGCATCCTGACGAACGCCGCAGACCTGCCATGAAACCCGCACGTTCGGTTTGTCGGTGCGGATCTGGAACTGATGGTTGGCGATTTCGCTGGTGATGATGGCCTGGGCAAACTGGCCGATGACGGTGAGCTGGTAGCGGAAATCGCCGTTGACCGCCTCGAACCAGTCCGGCAGCGCGACCACGGCATTGCCCTGCACGTCGGTTGTCACGTTACCCGTGTAAATGTTCATCATTTCCGATGATTCCACGGACGCGTGGTACAGGTACTTGCCGGCGGGGTCGAGCGGGTGGTCGATCTTGAAATTCTTGCTCCCGGCGTAGAACGTTCCGAACACGTCAACACCACCGTAGAACTCGCCAGCAAGGTTCGTGGTCGCGCCGCTCGTCGCACTGCCCGGGACAGCCACAATTCCGATGCCCGACGTATTGACGCTGCCGCTGGCGGTTCCTCCCACTGCGTAGACGCCGGTGCCCCCGATAACCACCGAACCACCCGTACTCCCGCCCGAGCTTTGCAGACCGTTACCCCCCGCGGCCGAATTGGTGGAGGTCACGCTGGCCGCGCTGCGGGTCCCACCCGAGACGATCAGACCGCCGGTCATGCTGACTCTGCCCCCTGGCTGGATCTCTACCTGGTCTATCCCATTGCCCTCGCGGAATCGGATGATCTGGCTGGCGGGCCGGTTGATGGTGGTGCCCGTGGTGTCGCTCAGCAGCGCATAGTTCGCGCAATTCAGGCCTGAAAACGTGATGCCGGCGGTGGGACTTCCGCATCCGATGTTGCCCACCAGGATGTTCACGCCGTTTCCTGGAATGGTCTGGCTGCCGGTGAACGTATTGGCGCCGAGCGTGGCATAGGAACCCGCTGGCTGGAAGGCGCTGGCAGGCTCACCCTGCAGGAAACTGGCGTTGAGATTCGCCACCTGGGTGGTGGAGCTTACCGCCAGCGGCGCCGTGCCGGTGGCAACGGTGGAAACAAGTTGTTTCGTGGCGGCGATGTTACCCGTCACACTCTGGTTGCCTGCGAAGCTGTTCGCGCCACCGGTGGTGGCGGCGCCAGGGAATGTCTGGCCGGTGGCGAACGACACGAGGCTGTCAAACCTTGCTGTCCCGTTTACCTCCAGGGTGGCCGCCGGAGTGGTGGTCCCGATGCCGACATTGACTGAGTTCGCGCCGGTAGCACCCAACACGATGGCGTTGCTTTCGCCGACCTTTGCCTGGAATCCGATCGCGGTCGCATTGTACAGACTGCTCGCAGTAGCGTCCGCCTGGGCGCCCAGGAACGTATTCGCGGAGCCAGTGCCATTCGTCTGCCCGGCAACGTCGCCGACCGCAGTGTTGTTGCTCGCGAAGCCGTTCGCAGCGGCGCCGCTGTTCTGACCCAGCGCGCCAGCGCCGACGGCGGTGTTATTGATTCCGAGGTTATTGATCAGGAGCGCGTTGTACCCTGTGGCCGTATTGTTTTCGCCGTCGCTGTTGACCTCGAGCGCGCCAAAACCGGTTGCTGTGTTGTTTGAACCCGTGTTGACGCTGAGCAACGCCGATGAGCCGACGGCCGTGTTTCCGCTGCCTGTGGTGAGCGAACCGAGCGCCCCGTTTCCATCGGCGGTATCGTTCGAACCCGTGACGGTCAGAGTTCCCGCGCCCGAGCCCGTGAATGTGTTGCTGGCTCCGAAGGAACAGCAGGCGTGCAGAAAGGGCTCGCCGTTCATCATCACCACGCCGGCGTTCGCGCCCGTGGTCTGCACCAGGTTCAGGTTGGCGTTGAGATTCTGGTTCGCGGCGAACGTATTCACGGTGGCCAGTTGCGGAACCTTAGTGGTGTCCACGTTCAGGGTGACCGTGGGAGTGGTGCCGCCTCCGGTCAGGTCCGTGCCCGCGATCACATCGCTAATGGGACCCGCGGGCCCCGGAGATCCGGGAGGACCGGGCGGGCCAGACGGACCGGCCACCCCCGTGTTCAGCGTGATTTCGAGGGCGGCCGGATGGCTGGTGGTTGTGCTTTCCTTCGTGTCGAACTGCACCGATACGCTCGGCGTGCCAGCATCGGCCGAGATCTGGAACCCGGCATCTGTCGCTGCCGCGCTGATCGCGTTGCGCACTTCGGTGGTGACATCGAACACGATGTACTGATCGGCCGCGGCCACCGCCGCCGTCGCGCCGGCGATCGAGGTGGTCCCCGGCGCTCCCTGAAACACGACGCTGCCCTCCGACCAGGCGCCGTTGATGGTGGACAGATCCACCCTCCCGCTGACGGTCACCCGGGTGGCGAACACGCTCAATGTCGCTCTGGAGACATCGAGCGCGGTGGTCCCGGCGGGGAGAGTGGAGAGGTTGAACTGCACCCAGGCCGAGTTGCCCGCGCTCACCAGCATAATGGGCAGCGTGCCAAAGTTGTCGGTTGGGTTTGCCGAGCTGATGTACGTGTCGTCAGTGAGGATGCCGTCGGCTGCCCGCGCGGGAGCAACCAGAAGAACAACCGCCAGAACCTGCGGCAGAAGCCTGCCAGTGGATTTCATTTTTTCCCTCCAAAGCGCGGCCGGCTCACCACCCGCCGCATGAATAAGAACGTCAAAATGCCTGCGCAAGACAACAGCGCGGACCCCGGCTCCGGGGCCGCAACCACTCGCGTGACGCTGCCGAGGCTGTTGCTGAAAAACCAGACGTCCCACGTGCCGTTGCGCTGGCTGAAGTTACCGGGATCGATGAACATCCTGCCGGGCAGCCCAGTATTGTCGCCGGTGAAAGTCGGATCGTTGCCGTGCGCCGCGTCTTCGGAGAAGCCAGCGCTGAGTGTGGCGCCGGGATTGTTGCCCTGCTCGGTGAGCACCGCGACGTAACTGCCCGCGGCGAGGGTCAGCGGCGGCAGTCCGATGAGCGCGTCGAGACAGGCGCCGGTGGTGGGGTCGATTCCGCGTGTCTCACAGGCTCCGGGCGCGGTGCCGCCCACCGCATCGTTCGCCAGAATGTCGCCACTCGCGTCGAACAGAGTCAGCTCCGGCGCAAACCCTCCGGCGACGGCCATGTCGGGCCCGCCGCCCGCGTAAGAGAACGTCTGGATCGTAATTGTAGAGGAGGCCGCCATGGTCAGGTCGAAGATCGCCTCCTTGTTGTCGGCGGTGAACACTCCGTTGAAGGAGATATTCGACGCGATGCCGAGCGTTGTAGGCAGCAACGCGACGATCAGCCGGATTTTGCTTCCGCCCATTGGTGATCCTCCATGTGGCGCAGGCCACACAAGCCTGATACAAAGGTAAGGGCGCATTCCGCCTCCGGAAACCGCCATCCCGCGTTCCGATTTCCGTCGCCCAGCCACGAACTGGCCGCCGCCGATGTTGTATACTTCCATCCCAGTAGCAGGAGAACCAGCATGGAAGTGTCAACCGGAATCGGCGGTGCGGCGCCGGCAGCTCCGGATGTGTTTTGGAAGAACGGCCGCTTCGGCCAGACCTCGCGGCGAGACAAGTGGTGGGCTTCGCCCCTGCTGGTGTTTCTCGGGTTCGCCACGTTTCTGGTGTACGCGAACTGGGCGGCATTCCAGAACGGGTATTACACCTGGGGACCCTACATTTCGCCGTTCTATTCGCCGGAGCTTTTCGGCTCCTCGCCTCACGCGCTGTTCGGCCCCAAGCCGTCGTGGTATCCGGCGTTTCTGCCGTTCTCGCCGGCGCTGCTCATCCTCTGGATACCCGGCCTGTTCCGGCTCACCTGCTACTACTACCGCGGCGCATACTACAAGTCCTTCTGGGCGGACCCTCCCGCGTGCGCGGTGAGCGAGCCGCGCAAGACGTATCTGGGCGAGCGCAGCTTTCCGCTGATCCTGCAGAACTTCCATCGCTACTTTTTGCGCCTCTCCTATCCGATCTGGGGCTTTCTGGTGTACGACGCCTGGAAAGCACTATGGTTCGATCATCGTTTCGGCATTGGCGTGGGCACTGTGGTGCTCTGGGTGAACGTGGTTCTGCTGGCCGGCTACATATTCGGCTGTCACGCGTTCCGGCACCTCGCCGGCGGCGGGCTCGACCGCGTGTCGGAGCATCCCGTCCGCCATCGTTTGTACAACTGCGTGAGCTGCCTCAACGGCAGCCACAAGAAATGGGCCTGGGCGAGCCTGTGTTCGGTTGGATTCGCCGACATCTACGTGCGCCTCTGCTCGATGGGCATCTGGACGGACTGGAGAATTCTGTAGTGGCCGAGTACCATCGGCACGCCTACGATGTTCTGGTGATCGGCGCGGGCGGCGCGGGCCTGCGGGCGGCGATAGAAGCGGCGGCTTCGGGCGCGCGAGTCGGCGTGGTCTGCAAATCGCTGCTGGGCAAAGCGCACACGGTGATGGCGGAGGGCGGCATAGCCGCGGCTCTGGCCAACGTGGACGACCGCGATGACTGGCGCGTCCATTTCGCCGACACCATGCGCGGCGGTCAGTATCTGAACCAGTGGCGCATGGCCGAACTGCACGCGAAGGAAGCTCCCGACCGCGTGCGCGAGCTGGAGGCCTGGGGCGCGGTGTTCGATCGCACCAACGACGGGCGGATTCTCCAGCGGAACTTCGGTGGCCATCGCTATCCGCGCCTCGCGCACGTCGGCGACCGCACCGGCCTCGAGATGATTCGCACTCTGCAGGACCACGGCATCCACACCGGCATGGAGGTGCACATGGAGTGCACCGTGCTCACCCTGCTGGTGGATTCGGGGCGCATTGCCGGGGCGTTCGGTTACGACCGCGAAAGAGGCCACTTCATGGTGTGGTCCGCCAAAGCAGTGGTGGTGGCTACCGGCGGCATCGGGCGCGCGTACAAGGTCACCAGCAACAGTTGGGAATACACCGGCGACGGCCACGCGCTGGCCTGGCGCGCGGGGGCCGAACTGATGGACATGGAGTTCGTGCAGTTTCACCCCACCGGCATGGTGTGGCCGGTGAGCGTGCGCGGCATTCTGGTTACCGAGGGAGTTCGCGGGGAAGGCGGCGTTCTGCGCAACAAGGAGGGCCGCCGCTTCATGTTCGACGATATCCCCGAGCTCTATAAGAACCAGACCGCCGACACCGAAGAGGAGGGCTGGCGCTATACGCAGGGCGACAAAAAAGCCCGCCGCCCGCCGGAGCTGCTCACCCGCGACCACGTGGCGCGCTGCATCAATCGCGAAGTGAAAGCGGGCCGCGGCAGCCCGCACGGCGGCGTGTTTCTCGACATTGCCTGGATCAAGGAGCGGCTGCCCAAAGCGGCGGAGCACATCAAACGCAAGCTGCCCAGCATGTATCACCAGTTCAAGCAGCTTGCCGACATCGACATCACGAAGGAGCCGATGGAGGTGGGGCCCACCACGCACTACATGATGGGCGGGGTGCGGGTGGATGGCGATTCGCAGATGTCCACGTTGCCGGGGCTTTTCGCGGCGGGGGAAGCGGCGGCGGGTCTGCACGGGGCGAACCGCCTGGGCGGCAACTCGCTTTCCGATCTGGTGGTGTTCGGGAAGCGCGCCGGCCAGTTCGCCGCGCAATTTGCCCAACAGAACGGCGACGCCGCGGTGGACGACGCGCAGATTCAGGCCAGCGCCGCAGCCGCCCTGGCGGTGTTCGAGCGCGGCGCGGCGGGCTCGAATCCCTATCAGATTCAGCAGGAGCTGCAGGAGCGCATGCAGAGCCTGGTGGGCATCGTGCGCACCGAAAGCGAAATGCAGGAAGCGCTGGAAGCCATCGCGCAGCTTCGCCGGAAGGCCGCCGAGGCGGGCGTGGGGGGAAACCGGCAGTACAACAACGGCTGGCACACGGCCATGGATCTGCCGAACCTGCTGGACGTTTCCGAAGCCATCACCCGCGCCGCCATCATGCGCAAGGAAAGCCGCGGCGCCCAGTTTCGCGAAGATTTCCCGCAAAAAGACCCCGAGTGGGGCCGGTACAACATCGTGGTGCGGCGTGGGAGCGAGGGCGAGATGGTGGTGGACAAGCGTCCGGTGCCGCCCGTGCCCGAGGAGTTGAAAGAAGTGATCGAGGAGATGAAGTGATGGCGCAGCAGGCCGTGTTCCGTATCTGGCGGGGCGACAGCGGCGGAGGAGCGTTTCAGGACTACGTGACGGTGGTGGACGAGGGCATGGTGGTGCTGGACGCCGTGCACCAGATCCAGGCGAAGCAGGCTCCCGATCTGGCCGTGCGCTGGAACTGCAAGGCGGGCAAGTGCGGGTCGTGCTCCGCCGAAATCAACGGCATGCCCAAACTGATGTGCATGACCCGGCTCAGCAGCCTGAACCTGGACATGCCGGTGATCGTGGAACCGATGCACGCGTTCCCCTCCATTCGCGACCTGGTAACGGACGTCTCCTGGAACTTCCGCGCCAAGAAAACCATCCGGCGATTCCGGCCGCGTTCGCCCGATGACTACGACGGAACGTGGCGCATGCAACAAGCCGACGTCGATCGCGTGCAGGAGTTTCGCAAGTGCATCGAGTGCTTCCTGTGCCAGGACGTGTGCCACGTGCTGCGGGAACATCGCAAGTTCGATCAGTTCATCGGGCCGCGCCTGCTGGTGTATGCCGCCGCTCTGGAAATGCACCCGCTGGACACCGAGGACCGCATGAAGGACCTGAAGGACAAACACGGCATCGGATACTGCAACATCACCACCTGCTGCCGTCAGGTCTGCCCGGAGTCCATCACCATCACCGAAAACGCCATCATCCCGCTCAAGGAGCGCGTGGTGGACCAGTTTTTCGATCCGCTCAAGAAGCTGTTGCACATACTGTAGAGAGGAGGAGGCGCCATGTTCGCTCTAAAACCGATCCACGCCGACAGCGTATCCGGCGCGCTGGCCAAAGCGGAGCGCTACCGGCTCATCCACGAGCCCACCGAGGCGGTGAGTATCTGCCACGACATACTGGAGCTCGAGCCCGAAAACCGGGAAGCGCTGGTGACCCTGATTCTGGCTCTCACCGACGAGATTTCCGAGGACCGGCGCGCCTTCGGGGAGGCGCTGGCCGTCGCCCGGCGCCTTCCCGGCGCGTACGATCGCGCCTATTACGAGGGCATCTGCTGGGAACGCCGCGCCAAGCACCACCATCGCCGCGGCGCGCACGGCGTGCAGGGGCACGTGTACGAATGGCTGGTGCAGGCGCTGCATCTTTTCGAGGAAGCGGAGCGTTTGCGGGCGGCGGGAAACGACGACGCAGTGCTGCGCTGGAACGCCTGCGTGCGCTA
>CAYVPZ010000169.1:0-8558 GCA_964453955.1 uncultured Solibacteraceae bacterium
GGTTCCAGGATTTGTTCAACTACGATTTCCGCCGCACCGAGCAGTGCATCATTCCTTATGCCACGCAGGACGGCGAGATTTCCTTCTGCGCGTACAACACCGGCATCGGCTGGCGCAACATTATCGAGAAGATGCACATGACCGCGACGCTGACCAAATGGTACGAGGAGCACGGGCGGCACGAGATCTTCGCCGGCGGCAAGAAGGTGGGGCTGCAGGCGGCCGAGCACTCGCTGGTGCTGAGGGCCGAAGACGTGAACCACGGCCTGCAGCGCGATCTGGACGAGAAGGGCATCGCCAAGACCGCGCGCGAGGAGAAGAAGCGGCAGCGGGACGAGAAGCTGAAGCAGGCGGCGGAAGACGCGGCCATGGCGAAGCTGTATCGCGAGCACGTGCTGGGCGAGAAGCCGGTGGAAGGGCTGGTGCAGATTGACCTGCCGCTCCCCGGGGTGGCGCCCACGAAGAAGACCGAAGAGGTGCGCGAGGAAGTCGGGTCGTTTGGCGACTGAGACGCGTTAGCGCCAACCAGAGGACAAGGCCGCCCGAGCGGGAAACTGCTCGGGCGGCTTTTGTGTTTTTTGTGGGGCGGGGGCTGTGGCCTATACTGAGACTGCATGAGCACGCGCCCGCGCATTACCCGAGTGGTGCTGGAGAACTTCAGGAATATTGCATTCTGCGACGTGCGTCTTGGGCCGCTCACATTTCTAGTGGGACCGAACGGGTCGGGGAAGAGCAATTTCCTTACGGCCCTTCACTACGTTTCGGCGTCAATGCGCGACACCGATTTCTTTTTCTCTGGCCTAGGTGCGTTGAAGCGCCGTCATGCACCGGAAGGCTCCGCATTGGGCATTCGTGTCGAAGTGCAATCGTTGGATTGGGCCGGCGTGTACATCAACCGAGGGGACCCGGACAATCAGCAGGGATGGCACGAGGAATGTCACATAACGGATCCGGCAGGTTGCTCTCTTGCCTCATACACGCTCAAGGGTGGGCGAGTCGAGGTGGCTGGAATGAGTAACCCACCGCAGCACATTCATCCTCATACGTACTTGCCCAGCCTTAGCGGCTATCCTGAGTTTTCCCGGCTCTACGCATGTTTTGCAGATCAGATGGCGTTTTACGATCTCGACAAGATATTCATGAGAGGGCACCAACCGAGCCCACGTGAGAAGACTCGGGCTTTGGATGCGGCCGGAACATACTTGGGCTATGCCGTCGACCGACTCACCAAGGAGCAGCCGCGAGTGTGGAATCGCATCAGGGAGTACCTTCACGCGATCAATCCCGCGATTGACGACGTCGAAATCATCGAGGCAGCCGACCTCTGGCTGCCCGTGTTCCAACCACTGGGCCTGAGTACCCAGAACATCTCCGACGGTACCCTGCGCGCGCTAGCGACGCTGGTTGCGCTCTTCCAGTCGGTGGATGGCGGTCCGATGCTGTCGTTTGTCGGGTTAGAGGAGCCTGAAACAGCAACCCACCCGGGCGCACTGGCAGTCCTCCTCGACGCGATGCAGGAGGCGAGTCTCAGCGTCCAAGTTGCGGCGACCAGCCACAGTGCTGACCTGCTGGATAACAAGGACATCCCAACGGAGTCTCTCCTGGCCTTCGAGGAAATCGACGGAGTCGCCCATATCGGGGCCGTGGACGCGGCCGGACGCGAGATTCTGAAGCAACGGCTCTTCACGCCCGGTGAACTGATGCGGATGGGGCAGCTTCATCCCGAACTGAATGGGCACGCCGAATCGGAAATCGAATCGATCCTGTTCAGCCCCGCATTGGCGCAATGAGCGTTATCATCGTCCCCATCGTCGAGGGGTACGGTGAGGAGAGTGCGATCCGCATCGTCATCGATCGGATAACCGCGGAATTGAACCTCGGGGTTCGGGTAAGGATCGTACATCCGATCCGGCAGAAGAGGGACCGGCTGCTCAAGCCTGGAGAGTTCGAGAGGGCCATTCAGGCAGCCGCCATTCAGGCGCTTGCGACGACGGCTGATCACCGCCGTGTGCTCGTGCTCATCGATAGCGATGGTGTCTGCCCGGCCACACTCTGTCGCGATCTCCTGGGCCGCGCACGGCAGGCGCGGTCCGACATAGACACGTCGGTTGTCCTCGCGCATCACGAGTTCGAGGCCTGGTTTCTCGCGTCGGCCTCCTCTCTGCGCGAATGTTGTGGACTCTCCGAGGCGATCGAGGACCATCCGTCACCCGAGACCGTCCAGGGCGCCAAGGAGTGGCTCAGACAGCACATGCCGGCCAACCGCAAGTACTCGGAAAGAGTCGACCAGCCAACCCTTACGCACCTCTTCGATCTCAATCGAGCACGGGAGGGGTCGCGCTCGTTTCGGAAGTTCTGGAAGGAGATCGAACACATCCTGCGGGACTCCGCAGGTTAAAGGGCGCAGTATGGCTGCGCAAGCGCGCGATGCGGCATAATGAATTGAACCCGGCACAGGGATAGAGGACTCGTCCCGCCGATCATTCGGCGTGTGGATATCAAGATCTGTGAGACCCGAGTGAGATCGGACGCGACATTTTGCCCGCCAGGCGCGGCCTCGTTGCTGCCTGACATCGGACTCTATGAGCGAGATGCGCTGGACGGGTTCTGGCGCCGGCGCGTATCCTCCATCCCGTACCCCTACAGCGACGGCGGCGCGGTGGAAGAACGTCTGCTGCGGATTGTCACTGCGGCGGCGGATCTTAGTACCTTGTCTCTGGATCTCGCCGCCGGGCTTTCCGACTGGCCATCGCATTACCACCTGAGTCCGATGCGCTCGAATCTCCTGCGTCCGCTGGTGGGGTGCCTCGGGCGGAACACTCTCGAGGTCGGCGCGGGTTGCGGCGCATTGACCAGGTTCCTCGGCGAATGCGGCGGGAACGTGTTGGCCGTGGAAGGCCGTCCCATGCGCGCCCGCATCGCCGCTCGCCGCTGCCGCGATCTGCCTGGTGTTACGGTGGTCTCGGACCGCCTTGAAGATCTGCGGCCCGAGGCGAAGTTCGATGCGGTCACGTTGATCGGAGTGCCGGAATACCCGGCCGGGCAGTATGCGGGAACCGCGGCGTTTCGGGTCCTTCTGGAGACGTGCCGGCGCTTTCTTGCGCCGGGCGGCGTGCTGATCGTCGCCCTCGAGAACCAGTTGGGATTGAAGTATTTCGCCGGCGCGACAGAGGTCCGTGACGGCGTCCCCATGCTCGGCATCAACGACCTGCAAATACCGGGCTCCGCCCTCACGTTCGGCCGGCGGGAACTCGAGGGGATGCTGGAGCGGTGCGGCTTCGAACGAATCGACCTGCTGCTGCCTCTTCCCGACTACAGATTCCCCACGACGATCCTGCTTCCCCGCGCGTACTCCGGACGCAACGGCGACCTGGGCGTGGCCACGTTCCTGGCGAGCTCGGCCGTTGCCGACCCGCGGAAGCCTCGCGTTCCGGTGTTTTCGCTGGAGGGAGCGTGGCCCGTAGTCTGTCGAAACGGCCTGACCGCCGACCTGGCAAATTCGTTTTTGTTCGTGGCGACACAGGGTACGGTGACGCCCCGCTGGTGCCCGCCCGGGGTCCTGATACGCCACTACGGCGCCCGCAGGCGAGCGGAATTCTGCAGGGAAGTGAGTGTCATTGAAGATGGAGCGGGGCTTCGTGTCACCAGGAGGCCGATGGCAAACACGAAGGCGCCGGAAATGCCCGTCCGAACGCGCTGGCAGGACGAAGAATACATTCGAGGCGAGGTCTGGAGCGACCGTCTCACGGCCGCGCTGAATCGCCCCGGCTGGGCCGCTTCCGATGTGGCGGCGTGGACCGAGCCCTGGGTTCGCATGCTGCGCAGCCGGGCGTCCGGCCTGGATATTCACGCGCCGCTTCCCGGAGATTATCTTGACGCGGTCCCTTTTAACGTCATTCGCGACGTGGAAGGGCGCTTCCGGTTCTTCGATCTGGAATGGGAGGCGGCCGAACCGGTGGAGCTCGGATACGTGTTTTTCCGAGGCCTGTACGGGACGCTTTTCCGCGTTACCAGCGTTGCTTCGCCGGCGCCGGCCCAGACCACGCGGCTGTTGCCGCTGATCCATTCCGTGGCGGAGAGTCTTGGCCTTGGGTTGTCGCCGAGCGATGTCGAGCGCTACTGCGCGCAGGAAAACGCGTTGAGTGAATGGACCACCGGCTTTCTCGGCAAGTTGAGTCCCGGCGGCCTCTCCCAAACCACTTTACCGATTCGCTATCCGGCCGAGGTGGAGGCGCTGTCCGCCAGGGACTCGCTGGAGAGGCGCCTCGGCGAAGTCGAGCAGCGCGCGCACGGTTTTGAAAGACGCTCGCGCGATCTGGAGAAACGCTCGCACGATCTGGAGAAACTCGCGCGCGATGTGGAGGAGCGCTCGCACGATCTGGAGAAGCGCTCGCTCGATCTCGAGGAAACGATATCGGCGCTGGAGAACCAGCTGGAAAGTGCGAACCGCGCCGGCGCGGAGCTTGGGGCAGGGATCGAGTCGATTGTGAATTCCGCCTCGTGGCGAGTGACAGCCCCATTCAGACGCATCGCCGGGGCCTTTCTCCAGCTTTACCGGCGCGCCGTCCGTGCTGTTTTCGCGGGCTTTCTCTTCGTTCTGATAGGAAAGCCGCTGGCGAGGGTTCTGTGTTCGGTGAGATTCCGGGGATGCGGATTGCTGCTTCCCGCGAACCCCATGTTCGACGCCGACTTCTACACATCCGCCTACCCCGACGTGGCCGGCGCGAAGGATCCCTGGGCGCACTATCTGGCGTTCGGGGCCGGGGAGGGCCGCAATCCCCACCCTTTGTTCGACACGGGATTCTACCTTGCGGCGAACAAAGACGTGGCGGCCAGCGGCATGAATCCGCTGGTGCATTTCTGCGAGTACGGAGCCTGGGAGGGACGGGATCCGCACCCTGGCTTCAGTGCTTCCGCGTACCTGGCCGGGCGTGGCGATGCCGGCGACAGAACTGAGCCGCCACCATCACAGAGGTAGCGGCTCAATGTGGCCGGAACGGTCGCTTTACAATTTGATGGCCACTCTGCTAATCTGACTATTGCGTCCAACGCACTAACCGCTCTCAGTGGGAGGCAGGGGTCTTCTTTCTTTTCAGGAAAGCCGGGGCTCTCGCCGTCTGCACCAGTGAGGAGAAATGCCGAAAACAGGAAAGAAGTACCAGGCAGCAAAGAAACAGGTTGAAGAGCGTCCGTACACTCTGCAGGACGCCATCCCCCTCGTTCAGAAGATCCACTTCGCCAAATTCGACGAGACCGTGGAAGTGCATATGCGCCTCGGCGTCGATCCCAAGCACGCCGACCAGCAGGTGCGCGGCACCATCGTCCTGCCCAACGGGCTGGGAAAATCGAAGAAGGTGCTGGTGATCGCCTCCGGCGACAAGCAGAGGGAGGCGGAGGCCGCGGGCGCCGATATCGTCGGCGGCGACGAGATTGTCCAGCGCATCCAGTCGGAAGGCTGGGTGGATTACGACGCCGTGGTGGCCACGCCGGACATGATGCGTTCGGTGGGCAAACTGGGCAAGATCCTCGGGCCGCGCGGCCTGATGCCCAATCCGAAGACGGGCACGGTAACCCAGGACGTCACCAACGCGGTGCGGGAGATCAAGGCCGGCAAGGTGGAGTTCCGCGTGGACAAGACCGGGGTGGTGCACGCTCCGGTGGGCAAGACCAGCTTCAACACGGAGAAGCTTTTCGAAAACGCCAACATGCTGATCCAGGCGGTGGTGAAGGCGAAACCGGCAGTGGCCAAGGGCAAATACGTGAAAAGCGTGACCGTGTGCTCCACCATGGGGCCGGGCGTTGCGCTGGACGTGACCGCCTACAACCTGCGGCAGGTGTAGCCCCCGGATCTCGTTCGCGGAGACAACCATGAAGAAAAGGGAAGACAAGGACAAAGATCTGGCTCGTTTGCGGGCCGAATTCGAGAAGGCCCAGAGCAGCATCTTCCTGACCGGATACGAGAAGATGACGGTCCAGCAGGATTTCGAGCTGCGCAAGGCCATTCGCGGCGCCGGCGGCAGCTACCGGGTGGTGAAGAACAACCTGGCGGAGAAGGCGGCCGAGGGTACGCCCGCGGGGAACCTGATGAAGGACCTCAAAGGCATGACCTCCATGGCGTGGACCGAGCAGGATCCGGTGGCGCTGGCCAAGGCCATCACCGCGTATGCCAAAACCACGCCGGCGTTCACGTTCCGGGCGGGCCTGGTGCAGGGGCGCGTGGTGGATATGCAGGGCGTCCAGGACCTGGCCACCATGCCCTCGAAGGAACAGTTGTACGCGAAGCTTCTGTTCCTGATCAACGCGTCGGCGCAGCGTCTGGTTACGGCCATCGGTGGAGTGGGCCGGAATCTGGCGGTGGTAGTGGACCAGGGCGTGAAGGAAAACAAGTTCTCTGAGTAGCGAGTTTCGACAAGGGAGTGGATAAGGAAATGGCGGATATCAACGCGATTGCAGAACAGATTCAGGGGCTGACGCTGCTTGAGGCGGCGCAGCTGGTCAAGTTGCTGGAAGAGAAGCTGGGCGTTTCGGCTGCCGCGGCTGCCGTGGCGGTGGCTCCGGCGGGCGGCGGCGCGGCCGCGGCCGCTCCGGCGGTGGAAGAGAAGACCGAGTTCAACGTGATTCTCACCGTCGTCGGCGCGAACAAGATCAACGTGATCAAAGCGGTTCGCGAGGTCACCAGCCTCGGCCTGAAGGAAGCCAAGGATCTGGTGGATGGCGCACCCAAGGCGATCAAGGAAGGCGTCAACAAGGACGAAGCCGAGGCCATCCGGAAGAAATTCACGGACGTCGGGGCCACCGTCGAGGTGAAGTAAACCCGCGGAACCCGCCAGTGGTGGCTGTAAGCCACTGCAGGCAGGCGACTTACGGCTGGGCGGAGGCTCGGCGAAGGGGAAACTCCGGACCCCTTGCCGGCGTCCGCCCGTCCGAGTTTGCGCGCATGCATTTGACGTGCCGATGTGCGCTTTGCTAAATTGGTACTGATCTTGCCGGAGAGTTAAGACCCGGACTCTTGCCCGTGAATTCTGGATCCTGTGTAACTGTGCAGCTCGGAGGAGTCTGCACAAAGGTTCACCCTGCTCATTTTTGCAGCATTACAAGTGTGTCTTCATGGATCCGGACGGGCAGTTGTCTCATTACCCCCGCTCTCGTCGTTCAGCCACCTCCTGCCAGGGACGTGCTGCAGGCCTCTTCCAGTTTGGCCGGGCAGTAATGGTTGAGCGGTGATGGAGTTTACTGGTGAGCGCCATTCCGGCGCAGGAGTCGAGCATGAATCAGGCAGCCCGCGAACGAGTCGATTTTTCACGCATCAAGACTTCGATCCCGATTCCGAACCTTATCGAGGTTCAGAAGAAGTCGTATGAGCGTTTTCTGCAGATGGACCTGCTTCCCGGCGAGCGGGAAGACACCGGCCTGCAGAGCGTCTTTAACTCGGTTTTCCCGATCTCCGATTTCCGGGGACTGAGCCAGCTCGAGTTCGTCGACTACGCGATCGGCAATTGGGAGTGCAAGTGCGGCAACCTGAAGGGGCTGCATCACCTGCGGTCCACCTGCCGCAATCCTAGTTGCGGCGCCACCATTCAAACCGACCCGTTCCATGCCGGCGACGTACTCTGCCACAAGTGCGGCACGTTCAACAAGAACATCGTCACCTTCTGCAACCGCTGCGGCGACCCGGTCAGCCTGCAGCTTAAGTATGATGTCGCCGAGTGCGAGGAGCGCGGCATGACCTACGCGGCTCCGCTGAAGGTCACCATCCGGCTCACCGTGTTCGACAAGGACCCGGAGACCGGCGTGAAGACCATCCGCGACATCAAGGAGCAGGAAGTCTTCTTCGGCGAAATCCCGCTGATGACCGACAACGGCACCTTCATCATCAACGGCACCGAGCGCGTGATCGTGAGCCAGTTGCACCGTTCGCCGGGCGTGTTCTTTGAGCGCGTTCCCGCGCAGGGCTACTTTCTGGGCAAGATCATTCCGTACCGTGGAAGCTGGGTCGAGTTCGAATACGACAACAAGAATCTGCTGTACGTCCGTATCGACCGGAAACGTAAATTCTACGGCTCGGTGTTTCTGCGCGCGCTCGGCCTGAAGACCGACGCGGACATTCTGCGGGCGTTCTACCGCATCAGCAAAATCACGTTCAAGGATAAGAAGATCTACTGGAACGTGGACGAGGGCCTGACCGGGCTCAAGCTGTCGCACGCCATTTCGACCAAGGGCGGAGAAACCGTGGTGGCGCAGGGCAAGAAGATCACCTCGTCGCTCTTCAAGGAAATTCAGAAGGCCAAGATCGAGCGCGTGGAAGTGGCGTCGAACGATCTCGAAGGCGCTTACGCCGCGGCCGATGTGTGGGACAAGGAAACCGGCGAAGTATTCATCGACGCCAACAGCGAGATCACCACCCCCATCCTCGCCAAGCTGATCGAGGCGGGCGTGGATGAAGTCGAAGTGTTCTTCCCCGAGCGCGACGAAGTGGGGATGGTGATTTCGTCGACCATCAAGAAAGACACGATCAAGACCCAGAACGAAGCGCTGATCGAGATTTACCGCAAGCTGCG
>CAYVPZ010000170.1:0-8536 GCA_964453955.1 uncultured Solibacteraceae bacterium
CGGCGTTGTTGTTGACCACGATCACTTCATCGGCAAGACCCGTGGCAAAGCACTCCAGCGTGGCCGCGCGGATGGAGTCCTTCTCGTTGTACGT
The DNA here is from genome assembly GCA_964453955.1 of uncultured Solibacteraceae bacterium. GTDB lineage: Bacteria > Acidobacteriota > Terriglobia > Bryobacterales > Bryobacteraceae > CAWACP01. The sequence continues at coordinate 95 of CAYVPZ010000170.1, forward strand.
GGGAAAGATCACCGCAACTCGCTGGCCGCGCCACATGTCCGCAACCGGATGATCGGCAGTCCCTCCGGCAAACTTGAACCGGATCAGGGTTTCTCGGCCACCACCAGGAACTGGCCCGCCAGCGGCCGCCAGGGCAGCGCCAGGTACAGGCGGACCAGCCATCCGGCGGAGGGCAGCCGCGACTTCATGGTGAAAGGCAGGAAGCGGGGCTCGCTGTGTACCGTCTTCCAGCCCTCGGCGCGCAGGAAGTCGCGGAATCCGTTGTCGGTGTATGCGGTGCGGTGGGTGTAATCGTCGAAATAGCGTCGGGGCTCCAGCCGGAAGTTCGGCTGCACCACAATCAGGCGGCCACCGGGGCGAAGAACGCGCCGCGCTTCCGCCAGAACCCGCGCGCCGTCCTCCAGCGTGAAGTGCTCGAAGAAATTCGAGGCCAGCACGGTTCCCATGGCGCCCGTGGCAAGCGGCAGCGGCTCCAACCCGGATTGAATCAGCGGCACGACGCCGTCGCCCCAGTAGCGCGCCAGGTCGGGGTTCAGGTCGAGCGCCCATTTCGCGGCGGCCGGAACCGCCTTCGAGAACTCTCCGTAGCCCGCGCCCAATTCCAGCAATCCCTCGTCCGCCCGCACCCAGCGCTCCAGATAACCGCCAATGGCCTTCCAGACCGCCTCCCGGCGCGGATCCCAGGGAAAGCGAATGTCGTGATACCCGTTCGCAGTAGCGCTCATCGGGGGCCTTCCACCACCGGCTTGTAGACGTAGACGCCGTTCAGATAGGGCCCGGGGATGTGCGCCGCCAGCCGGTAGTGAAGGCGGATTTCGGCCAGTTGCCGCTCCGGCAGGGTCGGGAACTCAAGGTCGGGGTCGGCCGGCTGGCTCACGTCGTGATACAGAACTACCGTGGAGAAAACCTGGTCCGCAAGGTCGCGCCGCAACGGTTCCGCATCGATGCGGCCGGCCCGCACCAGTAGCCCATAGATCAGCGGTTCCACCTCCACCCTGCCGCGCAGATGCAGCAGCGCGTTCATGTCTGTCGAGAGCACGCGGCCGCCGTCGCCAACCCAGGGCCGCAGCGTGTCCACTTGTAGCCGGAACTGTTGTTCGTGGGCCAGGCGCGCCAGCAGGAACGGTCCGGTGATGCGATAGTTCAGGAGCAGATGCAGTCCCAGCGGAAGCTGCAGCAGGGTGATCCATGTCCTGCTCGAGCCGAACAGCAGCGGGAAGAAGTTCAGGGCGTGCAGCGCGGCCGACGCGCACAGGATCAGCAGCACCGTCGATTCCATCTGGTAGTTCGAGTCCGAGCCGATTTTCGGCGCCGTCGCGGCGAGCACGGCGGCCGCAAGGCCGAGGTAGAGGTACAGGCCCTTCCCCGGACCGCGCAGCGCCCGGCGCGCCCCCGCCGCCGCAATCAACATCAGCTCTCCGGCGGCGATCAGCATGTAATGAACGTGCTGGCTCACTTTTTCCCAGGAGAAGGGATTCAGGTTCGCCAGCACCGTGTCGGTGAGAAGACGGCCGTGCGTGGCCGCGTTGAGAGCCACCACAATCGCCAGCACAACGGCGGCAAGGCCCGCGCCAAACTGCAGCGCCACCCGGCGGCGGCCGAACCATAGCAGCAGGAAGATAGCCGCCGGACACGCCACCATCGTTTGTTTGGTGAACAGCGCCGCAACCGCGAACGCCGCGGCCGGGAGCAGCGCGCGCTCGCCACGAATCGAGTACCGCGAATAGCAATAGAAGGCGGCCAGCGCGAAGAACAGCGCCAGCGTGTCCACCTGTCCGACGGTGCCCCACGACAACAGAACGGATGTGGACGCGCACAGCAGCGTCCCGGTCGCGGCCGTGTAGCGGTCGCCCGTATACAGCATCAGCATGCGCCAGCACAACGCGAAGATGCCCGCCAGCGCGGCGAAGCTGATCAGCCGGCCGGCGGTGAACGCGGGCGCCCCGAGTTTGATCAGCCCGGCGTCCAGCAGATAAAAGATGGGCATGTACGCGCAGACGGTGTACGGATACCGGTCGAGCGGATAGTACAGCGTCCCGTCCCGCGCCAGCATTGTGGATTGCGCCGCGACAATGGACTCCGGCTGGGTGAACTCGTTCCCGGCCCACAACAGCATGGCGAAATGACAGGCCAGCCCAATCGCAGCGACGATGGCGGCGGCCACCAGAATCCCCCGGAACAGAACCTCGGCGGCGGTGCGGGGGCGGGCGATGCTCGGGTCCGCTATGGCGACTGTGGACATGGGTCAACCATTCCAGAACGGCCGGCGGCGGTTGGCGCGGTTGCGCGGAAACGCTCCCACGCCATGGCCATCAGCAGGCAGAACAGCAGCAGCGCGGGCACGCCGGTCCACGGCGGGTCGAGAATCTGCAGAAGCCACGGGATGGGCGTGAAAAACGCGGTGGCCAGAACGCGCACCGGCATCGTCGCGGCGCGAAAAACGGTGAGCCAGGCACCCACCAGCAACGAGGTGGCGTCGTAATTCCCGGTGTGCGGAGCAATGAGGAACGAGGCCAGCATGGCGGCCATGAGTCCCGTCTCCCATCCCGTGCCCCGGCAGGCCAGCACGACCGCGGCCACCACCGCGGCCATCAGGACATAGCGGAGCGAGAGCGGAAGTCCGGCGTTGATCAGGATGGACGACACGTTCATCTCGCCCTCATGGTGGTTCAGCAGAACCCCGCCGGCCCCCCGCAAAAACGCGGCATAGCGGGGCAGCGTCTGCCAGCCGCCCAATACCATGGAGCCGCCCACCATCGCCGCGCAGCCGGACAGGAACCCGGTCAGCATGCGCCAGCGCCTCTGGATGAGGAGCGCCACCGGCACCACGAAAATCAGGTGCGGCTTGATGACGCACAATCCCAGGCACGCCCCGGCGCCGAGGGGGTGGCCGTGTTCAAAAAGTATCCACGAAAGCAGCACCAGGCCAAACCAGAAAGCGGTGTCCTGGCCAAAGCCGATGCTCAGGATGGCCGGGGGGAACATGGCCGCCAGCACCGCCGCGTCGATTCCGAAGCGCCGCGCCGCCCAGATCCAGCCGCTCCCGAGAATCAGCCCCTGCACCATCACCCAGACCACAAAGGAGGTCCGGAACGGCATCAGACCAAACGGCAGCAGCAGCGCGGCCCAGGCCTGCAGACGGACAAAGTATGCCGGATACCGGCCCGCCGGGACAAAGGGGGCCTGGATGCGTTTCTGCTCGGCTTCGTCGTGCAGGCTGGCCAGATGCCCCTCGGCGGCGGCGCGCGCGCCTGTGTAGAAAACCGAGAAATCGTTATAGGCCAGGGAAAACCGGGAAGCCAGCACCACCTGGAAGGCGGCCAGCACGGCGACCATGCAAATCCCGGCGGCCAGGCGAGTCTTCATCTACCGTTAGTTCGGCCGGCAGAGGCCAGCGCTTTAGCAACAATACTGTTCACTTCGCGGGCGAAGGGACACCCGCCAGCGGAGGAAGCCCAAAGTGAACAGTATCACCGCAACCTGCGAAATACGGCGAATCCCACAAGAACCGGGAAAATGGAGAACAGCGTCGATGGCTCGGGCACTGAGCTGGTGGGCCCCGTGCTGGGTTCCGTGACAGTGAAGGCCAGCGCATCCAGGCCGGTGAACTCCACCACGTCACCGGTGGTCGTCGAGAAGCCATCCCCCATGCTATTCAGCGTGGGCGCGAGGTCCCCGCTGCTGGCCAGTACCGTCCCGGTGCTGACGGTTCCGTCGAGGTTGTAGTCCAGCAGCGCCGGGTTGGAATTGAGAGTGACCCCGTTATCATATGTGCTGTTAAACAGATTAGCCGTCTCGTAGGCCCCCGAACCGGTGTCGGGATTTCCATTGATCTCGATCACCGCCCCGGTGATGGTTGTGGTGTAGGCGCCCTCGTTGAATGTGCCGCTTACCGGGTTGTATTCGAAGTAACCGGATCCTAAATCGATGATCGCGGAAGTGTCCTCGACGAAGGTCGCGCTGAAGGCCACATCGCTGAAGGTGGCGTTCGTGGTTCCGGTGATCGTGCCCGATGCGACTCCCGTAAAGGTATAGTCCAGCGTAGCCGCAAACACGGTGCGGTTCGGTACGAGAATGATGGCAACCGCAAAGGCGGCGCTCAAAAGACTTATTCTGGCAGATCCCACTCGCGGCATTTACGTCCTCCCAACAGCTCCTGGTTCCGGGCAATCGAGCGTACCGTGGGGCTGCCGGCCCGTGCAACAGATCACTTGTCTTGGTACTACCATCGCGCACCCTGAAACTTCTGAACCCAAAGCGCGCTCACGGTGCGGAATAGACGACGCGCGATGAAGGTGCGTCGACGATCCGTTTTGCTTGAGCTTTGGCGCTCCTGGACAGCCCGTTTCACACAGCCCGTAAATATGGGAAAATGGTTCTCGTGAAAAGCACCATCGAGATGCCGGACGCGCTCTTTCGAAGGGCCAAGGCGGCGGCAGCCGAGCGGGGGACGTCGCTACGGGAGCTGGTGACCGAGGCCGTTTCGGAGAAGCTGGATCGCGATGCCGGCGCCGGGATTCGCAGGCCGTGGGAAAAGGCCTTCGGCGGCCTGAAGTCGTTACGGCAGGAGAACCGGCGGATCGAAGCGATCATCGACGAGGAGTTCGAGCGCATCGAGCCCGACGCACGACCATAATGCATGACCCTGACCCGCCATGCTGATCCTCGATACCAACGCGCTTTCCGCGTTCGCCGACGGCGATCCCGGAATGGCCGGCGTGCTGGGCGACCAGACACAACTGGCGATTCCGGTGGTCGTCCTCGGCGAATATCTGTACGGCATACGGCGATCGCGCTTCCGCAAGCGGTATGAGCGCTGGCTTGAGGAGGGCGCGGACGCCTTCCATCTGCTCGATATCGGCGCGGCCACGGCAAGCCACTACGCCGCCATCCGCCAGGAGCTGTGCGATGCGGGCTCGCCGATTCCCACCAACGACGTGTGGATCGCGGCGCTGGCACGCGAGTATCGTTGGCCGGTGCTGACCCAGGACCGCCACTTTGCGGCCGTGAACGGCCTGCGGCTCCGCGCCTGGCCGGGCGAACCCGCCCGCTGATGCTACCCGCTACACTCGAAGGGGGAGTCATCATGGCCAACCGCAACCAGCATGGTTCCGTGCTTCGGCCGCCCACCGAGGTCCTCACCCGGGGCTTCGATCCGCGGCTTTCCGTCGGGTCCGCGCGACCCGCCGTGTTTCGCAGTTCTACTTACGTATTCTCCAGCCCGGAGGCGGCCGAGCGCGCCTTCGATCTCATGGCCGGCCGCGTGCAGGCCGAGCCCGGCGAGCAGATCGACCTGATCTACTCGCGCTTCAACCATCCCAACGCCGAGATCCTCGAAGATCAGATCGTGCCGCTCGAAACCGGCGCCCGCGGCGCTCTGGCGTTCAATTCCGGCATGGCCGCCATCATGACCGAGCTGCTGGCGGTGCTTCGTCCCGGCGACACGGTGGTGTACACGGTGCCCATCTACGGCGGCACGCAGCATTTCATTCAGGATTACCTGTCCATCTGGGGCGTGAGCGGCATTCCCGTGCCCGCCGGCGATTCCGACGGGCTGGACCGCGCCATCGCCAGCGGCCCCAGCGTGCGCGTGGTGCTGGTGGAGACGCCGGCCAACCCCACGCTGGTGATGACCGATATTGTCCGCGCGGTCAACACCGCCAAACGCGCCGCCTCGCAACCGCTGGTGATGGTGGACAACACGCTCATGGGCCCCACCTTCCAGCACCCGCTGGCCCTGGGCGCCGATCTGGTGCTGTATTCGGCGACGAAGTATCTCTCCGGATTCAGCGACATGATCTGCGGCGTCGCGCTGGCCGCCGACGTGGCCCTGATCCGCCCGATCCGCGCCCGGCGCAACGTCTTCGGCAACATTCTGCAACCTGACGAGTGCTGGATGCTGAACGGCCGGCTGCCCACCGTGGCGTTGCGCATGAACCGCTCCAGCAAGAACGCCGAGCGCATCGCCAGGGCGCTGGCGAAGCATCCGAAAATCGAGAAGGTGCTCTACCCCAGTCTGTTCGACGACCCCGAACAGCAACGCATCGCCCGCGAACAGTGCGATTTTCCGGGCGGCATGTTCTCCCTCGTCCTGCGCGGAGGCAAGCCGGCCGCGTTCGACTTCCTGCGCCACCTGCGCATCGGCAGCAACGCCGTTTCGCTGGGCGGCGTGGAAACGCTGGTATGCCATCCCAAGTCCACCACCCACTCCGGCTTCAGCGAGGAGGAGTTCCGCCAGGCGGGCGTCACCGACGGGCTGGTGCGAGTGTCGGTGGGCATCGAGGACTGGCGCGATCTGCTAAGCGACTTCGAGCAGGCGCTGGACGCGGTGTAACAGAGGACACGCGGCGCCAGCCGCGTTAACCGCTCCCGCAGGAACGCGGCTGCGCCGCGTGTCCTCTCCTTTCAATCGGCGACGCGGACGTAGATACCGTCGGGCTGGTCCGGCGACGCGAACCAGAGTTCGCAGATCCAGGCGGGTGTTCCGGGCCGCACTTCTTCCTCCAGCACGCGGGCACGCGCGGCGGGATTGTTCGCCGGGTCGCGCACCAGCCCGGTGCCTCCATCCGAGGGGGGCGTTCCCGTCTGGCTGCCATGGAGCGCGCCCGTTCCGATCACGATCTGCTGATCGAACACCGCGAGCCCGGCGTTCCGGCAGTGGCCACAGTCGGCGGCATCCACTACGTGCACCCTCGACAGGATGGCCATGCCGTCGTTAGCGCCCAGCAGGAGCCCGTGTCCGCGCGCCAGTTCCAGGGCCGCGGCGCGGTTGGCCGGGGCGGAGAAGTCGACGCCCTGCCGGTACATGCGTGCCAGATCGTGGGCCAGGCCATTGGCCTCCGCGGCGATCCGCTGGCTCTTCGCGGCCGAGAAAACGCCGAACAGCAGCGGCAGCAGGAAGGCCAGGCAGAACGCGTATTCGAAGATAGTGCTCCGGTCGCCCCGTACGCCCACGTCCGCGTCCGCCAGACGGGCGAGGAGACGGCTGTGACGTCCGGGCCAGCGCCAGCCATTTCGTGCAAAGAAGGCGCCCACAGGTCCTCCCATCGCATGGATCGGGAGAAGGCGCGCAACTCTGTAGGTGACGGCAGGAGGTAAGCGCACTGACCGGGGCGATGGGACTTCATGTTCCAGGGTTCCAGGTCAATTTTCAGTCCCAACCAGGTGAATACGCCATGCCCTGCCGAACCCGGCAGTCCGTAAGCTGAAGAGTAACGGCACAAATGCCGATCCATATACGGGCCAGCTTATGAAGACCGCGCACACGATGAGCAGGGAGCGCCGCCGCCGGCAGCACGGCAACGCCATCCTCGAGTTCGCCATCATCATTTTCCCGTTTTTTGCGCTGATCTTCGGCATCATGAGCATCACCTACGCGATCTTCCTGCAGGGAGTCATTCAGAACGCCTCGCGCGAGGGAGTCCGTTGGGCGGTCACCTTCAATCGGGGCACCTACGACGGCATCAACTGCGCCACCTCGCAGGCGCCCTGCATCACCCAGGTGGTGGAGGACAATGCGTTCGGGTTCCTCTCCGGGTCGAACAGCAAGTACATTCAGATCAACTACTACGCGCCGTTCAATCTCAGCACGGCGCTCACGTCGGGCGGGCTCCCGGTCACCAGCACCGATCCGAACTTTGCCAATGTCACATACCTGAACCAGACCTACAACGTGATTACCGTGAGCGTAAGCGGCTACCCGATGGCGTGGCTCGCTCCGTTACCCGGTTATCTGAACCAGCAGACCTTCAGCCTGAACGCGAACGCGTCGGACGTTCTGCAGGGCTACGGGGTCAACTCCAGCGGAACCGCATACACATCGCCCCCCACGCCATGACACAGGAGGGAATCATGAACCGGAAACATGCATCGGAGCGCGGCAATTCCATCCTCGAGTTCGCCCTGGTGAGTTCGTTGTTTCTTATACCCATGATGTTCGGAGCCTACACGATAGGCATGGATCTGGTGAAGTCTCTGCAGGTGAGCCAGGTGTGCCGGGACACGAACATTCTGGTGGTGCGCGGCATCGATATGTCGCGATCGGACAATCAGGCCATGGCGGTGAAGACGGCATCCGGACTGGGGATGAATACAGCCGGGACCAACACGCCCAGCTCGACCGGGGAGGGGGTGCTCATCCTGAGCACGGTTCATCGGGTAGACGGCGCCGATTGCGCCGGCCAGGGCTACTCGTCTTCCGGCACCAACTCCGACGGCACGCCGAACTATCCGACCTGCCCCAACTTTCTCTATTACGTTTTCACCCAGCGCATCGTGATTGGCAATTCGACCCTGCTGACCAGCCCACTGGGTTCGCCCAGCGATACGCTTGCCAGCAACGGAACCCTGACCCCGGCTCAGTACGTAGTGGACACCGGGGATCGCGCCAGCGGGTTCCCATCCAATACCCTGTTGACGGCCCCCAGCAATCCGTATTCCGCG
>CAYVPZ010000171.1:0-8526 GCA_964453955.1 uncultured Solibacteraceae bacterium
GAAGGCAATGACATTCTCTTGTACTGGATATTCGACCGGGAGCGCAAGCACGCGCTCCAAGCCGGCGCTCCGCTCGTAAGGCATGAAGTCACCTTCCGAGTTGCGACTCGCTTCCTGCTGTTCCGGGGTCATGGTAACTGCTCCTTGTTTCTTTACCGCCGGAGCGATTGGTTCGTATGCCGGGACCATGATGTGGCAGCGATTTGCGTGGGGCGGAGTTTGCGGCCTCGGCGGCGTTCTTCTGCTGGCCGGTTGTGTGGTCTATTTCTCCACAGGGGAGACGGCGAAAGCTAATTAAAGGCCGAAACACCACGTGAACGCCCTGTTCCGCCCGGTTTCCAGACTGCCTCCACATCCTCCAAGGGAGCGGTAACGATGGCGGCTTGAAACGGTTCCCTTGCGGATTCCTGAAAGAATCCCGCGATCGATTGCAGCATCTCCTGCACGGACGCGCTGCCGAATCCGCTTCCCAGCAGTTCCAGCTTCGAGCTACGCAACGTCGCCCCCGGCAGAGAGATCGGGTCGCCAGCAACCGATCCAATATGCACGTAGCGGATGCGCGATGCGGCGTGTTGCAGTCCCCTCTTCGCGATCGCCTCCAGCAGGATCTCCGCCGGCTGGCCCCAGAGATAGTCGAGCACCACGTCCACACCCAAGTGGGCCCATTCGCGTAACGCGGACACCAGTTCCGCGCGATCCTGATTGAGGGAAACCAAGGCGTCCGCGCCCAGTTCCTTCAGCCGTGCCTCCTGCGGCTCGCGCCCGACGGCGATCACCCGCCGCGCCCCCAGCCGTTTGGCGATCTGGATGGCAAGCTGTCCCGCGCCGCCGGTGACCCCCAGGATCAGAACCGTTTCTCCAGCCGCCAACCGCGCCCGCACCTTCAGCGCCACCCAGGAAGACATGGCGGGGTTCGCCGTCCCCGCGGCGGTTGCGTCGTCCAGCTCGTCGGGCAGCGGCAGGCATGTCCGGCGCGCCGTCACCGAACGCTCCGCGAAGCTTCCGAATGGGCTTCGTGGCAGCACGAAATAGACTCGCGTTCCGTCCTGCAGGCCCCACGCCATCCACCCCGGGAACGAACGGCAACACCCCCGCGCTGCCATAGTGGGTGCACCGCGCGAGCCCCCTCACCAGCGGATGCAGCCCGGCGGCGCTCACATTCACAATCACCTCTCCCTCCGCCGGAACCGGTTCGGCAAACGAACCGTAGCGGGGGGCGATTGAAACGAATCGACAATGGCGGCGTTCGTGGAGTTCTGCCGGTCACCATAAGTGTACCGAGTCGCCTCCAGGCTTCACTTCGCGAGCGACTCCGTTTGCTGCAATTCGCGCGCGCGGGCGAGCAGCTTCCTGAGCTTGCCCTCGATGGAGGCCGAATCGAGTGTAGCTTACCACCGGGCCATCGATCCGGAACTCCGAACGCGATAACATTGCTTGCGGGGTATCCTCCATGCTGAGCGGGAAACAAATGGAGCTGGCGCACCAGGCTCTCGACGGTTTCACCATCGAACTCCCTTCCTGGGGATTCGCTAACACCGGCACGCGATTCGGCAAGTTCATTCAGGCCGAGGCCGCCACCACCACCGAAGAGAAGCTCGCCGACGCCGGGGTGGTGCATCGGTTCACCGGGTGCTGTCCGAGCGTAGCCGTTCATGTGCTGTGGGATTTTCCCAATGGCCTGGCCGACGTTCCCGCGGTGCTTGGCGCGGCGGCCGCGCAGGGCGTGCGCGTCGGGGCCATCAATCCCAACGTCTTTCAGGACCAGCGTTACAAGAACGGATCGCTGGGGAATCCCGACCCGGAAGTGCGCCGGCAGGCCCTCGATCACATTCTCGATTGCGTGGAGATTCAGCGCGCCACCGACTCGCGCGACCTCTCCCTCTGGTTCGCCGATGGGCTCAGCTACCCGGGCACCGGCTCCATTCGCGCGCGGAAAAGCTGGTTCGCCGAGGGGCTGGCCACGGTGCATGCCGCCCTCAGCGGCGATCAGCGCATGCTGGTGGAGTACAAGCCGTTCGAGCCGGCCTTCTACGCAACCGACATCGCCGACTGGGGGATGTCGTACATCTATTGCCAGCGGTCCGGGCCGCGGGCGAAGGTGCTGGTGGACACCGGTCACCACTATCAGGCCCAGAACATCGAGCAGATTGTCGTCTGGCTGCTGAGCGAAGGGATGCTGGGCGGCTTTCACTTCAACGACCGCCGCTACGCCGACGACGACCTCACGCTGGGCTGTCTGGACCCCTACCAGGTTTTTCGCATCTTCCACGAGATTCGCTTCTTCGCGTGGGAGACCGGGAGCGAGCCGGACATTTCCTACGTGGTGGACCAGAGCCACAACCTGAAGAACAAGATCGAAGAGACGCTGCAGACCGCCGGCAACGCGCAGGAGTTGTTCCTGAAGGCGGCTCTGGTGGATCATGAGAAGCTCGCCCTCCACCAGGCGAGAGCCGATCTGGTGGACGCCGAGGAATGCCTGCGTGCGGCTTTCTTCACCGACGTGCGGCCCCTGTTGCGCGAATGGCGCAACGGCAGAGGGCTGGCCGAAGAACCGCTCGCGGCGTTTCGGGAAAGCGGCTATCTGCAGGCGGCCGCGAAAGAACGGGCGGCGAAGAACCGGGGCGCAATCACCAGTTATGCATAAGATGCTGATCGTGACGGTACTGCTTTCGGCTGGCGCCATGGCCGCGCCGGTCCACCTGCGAAGCGAGTATCTGGTGAACCCCATGGGCATCGATGCCCCGGCGCCCAGTCTTTCGTGGCAGAGCGACAACACCCAGCGCGACTGGCATCAGACCGCGTATGAGATCCGAGTAGCTACGAGCGCCGCCGGCCTGGTGAAAGCCGACGTGTGGGACAGCGGCAAACAGGCTTCCGCGGAATCGGTTGGCATCGCCTACGCGGGCCCCCGGCTCGAACCGCGACGCCGTTACTACTGGACCGTGCGCGTGTGGGATGCGCAAGGCCGGCCCTCAACGTGGGCGGAGGCGGCGTGGTGGGAGATGGGTCTGCCCGGCGAGGGCGCCTGGACCGCGCAATGGATCCACTGGACGAACCCGGAGGACGAGGCGGACCGGGCGGGTATTCGCTGGATCTGGCATCCCGCGCAGGACGCCAGTGCCGTACCGCCTGGGACCGTGTGTGTGTTTCGTCTGCATCCAACACTGCTGGACAAACCGCGTGAGGCGGCTCTGTTCGTGCGCGCGCAGGGTGATTTCCACGTGACCGTCAACGGCCACGACGCCGGACAAAAGACCAGGAACTGGCAGACTCTCGACCGGCGCGAGATTCGCGATCTGCTGGTTACCGGTACGAATACGGTAGAAATCACCGTGACCGTACAACCGCGTCCCGAACACGGAGAAGACGCCGGTCTGCCCACCAGTCCCCGGCCCGCCGGACTTGCAGCACTGCTGAAGATCGTCCATGAGGATGGGACCGTGGAACGCACTGCCAGCAACGTATGGGAAGCTCAGATCAAAGGCGAGACGGATGCGAGACCCGCGAAGGAAATCACCGGATTCGGGGACCCCGGACCGCTACGGCAGCCCGCGGCGCTCCTTCGCCACGAATTCGCCGTAACCCAGGCCGTGCGCCGGGCGCGGATCTACGCGACGGCGCTGGGCAGCTATCGCCTGTTCCTCAACGGCCAGCGAGTGGGCGAAGATGTGCTGATGCCGGACTTCACCGATTACCGCAAGCGCGTTCTGTATCAGACCTGGGATGTGACCAGCCTGCTCGGGCGCGGACAAAACGCGCTGGGCGCGATCCTCGGCGATGGCTGGTACGCCAGCCCGCTCCTGTGGACCGGCCGGCGGTTCTTCCCGCCCACGCGAGGGCTGCTCGCGCAGGTGGAGATCGAATACGCCGACGGCAGCCGGCAGACCATTGTCAGCGACCCGACCTGGAAGACCGCGCCATCGGCCATTGTCGACTCGTCGATTTACGGCGGCGAAGTCTATGACGCGCGCCTCGATCAGGTGGGCTGGGATAAGCCCGGATTCGACGACTCGCACTGGCTGCCCGCCGTGGCCGCGGACCCGCCAGCGCTGCTGGTATCCAGCCAGATGTCCGCTCCCGTGCGCGTGGCCCAAACGTTGCCTCCGAAGAGCGTGACCCGCGACGCCCATGGCGCCTGGATCTACGATATGGGCCAGAACATGGTGGGGTGGGCGGCGCTGCGCGTTCGCGGGCCGGCCGGAACCATGATCCGCATGCGCTTCGCCGAGATCCTCAACCCCGATGGAACCATTTACCGCGACAATCTGCGCAACGCCGACGCCACCGATATCTATACGCTGCGCGGCGGGGACGCGGAAACCTTCCGGCCGCATTTCACGTTTCACGGCTTCCGCTATGTGGAGGTGACCGGCTATCCGGGGACACCCACGCTGGCCGACCTGACCGGGGAGGTGGCCAACAGCCTGACCGGCGAGCCCACCGGTACTCTCGCCACATCGAGCGATCTGGTGAACCGCATGTGGTCCATCGGGCTGTGGGGCCAGCGCGGCAATTTTCTCAGCATCCCCACGGACTGCCCGCAGCGCGACGAGCGGCTCGGCTGGATGGGCGACGCGGGCGTGTTCTGGCGCACGGGAACCTACAACTTCGACGTCGCGGCGTTTTCGAGGAAATGGGTGCGCGACGTGGCGGACGCGCAGACGCCGCAGGGGGCTTTCACCAACGTCTCCCCCAACGTGCTGCCGGAGTCTCCCGAAGGCGCGCCCGGCTGGGGCGATGCGGGCGTGATCGTGCCGTGGACCTCCTGGCTGCAATACGGCGATGCGGGCATGGTGGAAGAGCACTGGGAAGCCATGCAGCACTGGATGCAATACATCCTGGACGGCAACCCGAACTTCCTCCGGAAGAACCGGCTGGGGCCGAATTACGCCGACTGGCTGGCCCCGGACAACCGCACACCGGGCGATCTGATCGGCACAGCCTACTGGGCCATGCTCGCGCGCATGATGTCGGAAATGGGTCACGCCATCGGCCAAGACGCGGACGCCAAGCGGTACAGCCAGCTTTACGACAACATTCGCGCGGCCTTTCAGAAGGAGTATGTCAAGGATGACGGCGAGGTAGGCCCCGGCACCCAGACTTCCTATGTTCTGGCCCTGCAAATGAAGCTGCTGCCCGACGCGCTGAGGGCCACCGTGGCGGAGAAGCTGGTGAAGGACATCGCGGCGCATCAATGGCACCTGACCACCGGGTTCCTGGGCACGCCCCACCTGTTGTTCACTTTGGCCGACACTGGCCACACCGATGTCGCCTACCGGCTGCTGTTGAACGAGACATACCCCTCGTGGGGCTACATGCTGTCCAAAGGCGCCACCACGTGGTGGGAGCGGTGGAACGGCGATACCGGCGACCCCGCCATGAACTCCTTTAACCACTACGCATTCGGCTCGGTGGTGGCGTGGGTGTACCGGTATGTGGCGGGCATCGATACGATGCCGGAAGCGCCCGGATTCCGCGAGATTGTGATCCGGCCGCGCCCCGACTCGCGCATGACGTACGCGCGGGGCGAGTACGATTCGGTCTACGGCAGAATTGTCAGCGAATGGACGGCTAAACCCGGGGAACCGTTTTCGCTGCACGTGACCATTCCCGCCAACACCACGGCTCGCGTGGTCCTCCCCGCAAGCCCGGACGCCACGGTAACCGAGGGAGGCCGGCCAGCCGGAGGGCAGCACGAAGCAGATGGCTACGTAGTACGAATGGGATCGGGGAGCTATGTCTTCTCGGTCAGCGCCCGTTGAACATACAGGCCCGCGCGAAAATGGCCGATAGCAATTTGGATGCGTGTCTGTTTGCGAATCCGAGGGCATCGGGCGGTGGCAGTTGCCTTGATTTCGTTGGGCGCCGCCGGTGCGGTTCAGGCGCAACGAGAGGCATTCCGCCGCTACGGCCAGGAGACCGGGCTGCAAAATCTGGCGGTCAACTGTCTTGCCCAGGATCGGACCGGATTCCTGTGGGTGGGCACCGAAAACGGAATCTATCGGGACGAAGGGGGATGGTTCCGGCGATTCGGGACGGATAAAGGCCTTCCGGACGACTACATCGACGCCCTGCAGGTGACCGCGGACGGCACGCTTTGGGTGGGTGGATTTCTGGGCCTGTCCACCTTCGAAAACGGCCGCTTTGAAGCCGTTGCCGGCATTCCGCGAGTGCGTATCCGGCGGACCGGGAGCGTGGCGTCGGACTCGCACAGCGTCGTGTACGTGGGAACGGATCAGGGCCTGTTCAGCATCCGGCGGCTTGGCTACCGGCGATTCTCGTATGAGTGGCTCACGCACACCCCGGCTGCGGGCGTGACCGTCGACTCACACGATGCCATCTGGTTCGGCTGCGAGAACGATCTTTGCCGCGCCAGTGCCGGCCAGGTGACGCGGGTCGGCCAGGACAGGGGGCTTCCCGCGCTGTCGTGGGAGAGCATCGCCAGCGATACCGGCGGGAACCTCTGGGTGCGCAACCCGCACGCATTGTATGTGAACCGCGCGGGTCTGCAGAGCTTCACGCGCGTGGATGTGCCCATGGCCGCCGAGCCCGCCGGGGCCGTCGCGGCGGATCCGCGCGGCGGTGTCATGGTTCCCACCAATGACGGGCTGGCCTTCGCGACGCCGGAGCGGACCCGGCTGATTGGGGCCTCGGCGGGCTTTGGCGACGGTTCCATCAGTTGTGCGTTGCGCGACCGTTCGGGATTGCTCTGGATCGCCCAGGCAGGGTACGGTATTTCGGCCTGGGTTGGCGAAGGGACTTGGGAGAACTGGACCCGGTCCGAAGGGCTGCATAACGACGAATTGTGGGCCGTGGTTCGCGACGGCGACGGGAACCTCTGGGCCGGCACCAACCACGGCGTCGATATTCTGCGGCCGGGCGGAACCCGGTGGAACCGGCTGACCGAAGCCGGCGACGAGCAGATTCGCGCGCTCTCTCGCGCCCGCGACGGCAAAATGTGGGTGGGCAGCCGGCCCGGCGGCTTGACGCTATTCCAGCATCTGAAGCGGATCAAGCATTTTGGGCCGGTGGACGGGTTGGAAACTGATCGCATCGATGGTATATTCCGCGAATTGGATGGGACCCTGTGGATCGCCGGACAGGGCGGCCTTTTCCGCAGCCGGCTGATGCCGGACAGCCGCCAGCGTTATTTCGAACGTCTGTATCCACCGGGAACGGACGCCAGCGAGCGGTTCTATCAACCGGCGATGGATTCCGCGGGGCGCATCTGGATCCCGGCCCTGAAGGGCCTGCTGTGTTATGACCATGGCGCCTGGCGGCGTTGGCAACGGCGCGACGGATTGCTCAGCGACGCGGTCTATGCGGTGGCAATCACCCCGGACGGCGCGATCTGGGCGGCCTATCAGGAAAGCGAGGGTCTTACCTCAATTCGCCCCGATGGAACCATGCGGCACTACCGGGCGCCGCAAGACCTGATTTCCGGCCGGGTCTATTTGCTCGGGACGGCCTCAAACGGGGCATTGTGGGTAGGAACCGATTCTGGGATCAGTATCTTCCAGGCAGGCCGGTGGCAATCCCTCAACCAGGCGGACGGGCTGGTGGCGAACGATACGGACATGAATGGGTTCTTCCTCGAGAAGGACGGGAGTATCTGGATCAGCACCAGCCGCGGTTTGTCGCACTATTCCCCGCCCCCGGAACGGTCGCACGGGACCAGCACAGCATTGAAGAGCCCGATCGTCGCCGCCGAGTACACGCCGTCCGGCGTGGAGGAAGCTGGTTCGCCGCCGCGCCTGCCCTGGTCGGACCGGTCCATTGCGTTCGATCTGGCCAACCTGAACTACACCCACGAGGATGGCGTCGCCTTTCGCTATCGCCTGCACAATCTGGACGAGTACGGGTCCAACGGGAAGTGGGTCGATACCGCCCAGCATTCCATCCGATTCAGCCTGCTGCCGCCGGGCGCCTATACGTTCGAAGTATGTTTTGTCACCCGCGACGGCGAGGTTTCCGCACCGGCCCTGTTCCATTTCAAGGTGGACGCGCCCTGGTGGCAGCACCCGCTGCTGCGCATTCTGGTGCTTGCGCTGATCCTGCTGGCCATTCGCCTGGCCTGGAAGTGGCGCATGCGGCGGGTCCTACAGCAGCGGCGCGAGCTGGAGGCGGCGGTGGAGGCGCGCACGCGGGAACTGGCGGTGGAGAAAGCCCGCGCCGAAGAGGCTAGCCGCCAGAAAAGCGAGTTCCTCGCCAACATGAGCCACGAGATCCGCACGCCCATGAACGCGGTCATCGGCATGACCGGGCTGCTGCTCTCCACGCCGCTCGATGCCGAACAGCGCGAGTATGCCGAGACGGTCCGGACATCCGGGCAGCATCTGCTCTCGCTGATCAACGATATCCTCGATTTTTCGAAGATCGAGGAAGGGCGGGTCGACGTGGAGGTGACTCATTTCGATCTGCGCCAGGCGCTGATGCAGGTGGTGGACCTGCTGAGCCCGCAGGCGCACGCCAAAGGACTGGATCTGGCGCTGGTCCACGACGACAGTATCCCGGAAATGGTGGCCG
>CAYVPZ010000172.1:0-8491 GCA_964453955.1 uncultured Solibacteraceae bacterium
CACGGGCGCGGGCAGCGCATACACGTCACAACCAACGAGTTGGACCTGGTTCAGCGGGTCCGCCTGCTCCTCGGGCACGATGGACACCTCAGGTGGCGCGGTCATAACCTCAGCCACTTACGACGCCGTTGACGTATCGGTCAGGAACGTCGTCGTCTCCGCCACGGCCGGCCACGGAATACGGCTGGGGGGTGCGGGTGTGATCTCGAACAATCTGATAGACGGGGCCCCCTGGTCCTGCGTCTACCTGACAGGCGAAACGTGGGACGTTTTCGGTAACAACTTGAACAACTGCGGCAACGGCAACTCAGGGGGAGCGGCCAATCAAAGCGGGTTCTTCATAAACGCAAATACCGTTTTTCTCCACGAGAACGTCATGGGCGCAAGTCCCGACGCTCTGGACGCTGTCTACAACGGGTCCGGCAGCACGCTGACGGACTGGCACAATATCTTCCCCACTTCCCTTGGCGTGTCGAGCGCCGGCACGCGGTACCCGTTCGTGAGCGACACAAGCTATGTGATCGGCGAGAACGCCGGGAAATTCTGCCTCTACAACGTTGGCGACCCAACGCTCACCAACTGGGAGGATGCGTGCCTCAACGCCTCCAGTAACGTCTACCGCTGGCAAAACTCCGCGGGAGGGACGGGTGTGTCGCGCGACATGGCGCTGAACGCATACGGGATCGGGGACTTCCTGTATGAACACGTAAGTACCGGCATTGTAGACGTGGGGACGGCGACATACGGGGCGAATGCTCCCGGCCATTTCACGTTCAACGGTTCCCCCATAGTTGAGCTTGGCGTGAAGTTCACCACGACGCACGGCACAAACGCGACCAGCGGCACGGCGACCCTTTCTGGCGGGACCGCGACCGTGAGTACGTCGGCGATTGGAGCGCTTGCATCGCCCGGAGGCTCAGGTGACGTAGTCAGTCTGACGCTGGAAAGCTGTTCTTCGTGTGGCGCTCTTTCGGTAGGGGCCGTAACGGCGGGGACGTCATTCGTGGTCAATAGTACCAATGCTTCCGACGGCAGCACCGTGTTCTGGCAGATTCAGCACATCAATTAAAATCAGCGGGGTCGAGACAAATAGCCATTTTGTCATAACCAGCACTTCGGGTAAGTTGCCGCAACCCGGCGGCGCACTGATTTGCTCATACCGGCATTGACGGAGGCGCTTCGGGCGCGGCGGCCAGCGCAATCTGCACGCGGCTGTGCTTCCGGCTGTACCCGAAATAAATGGCCATGCCGATGACCAGCCAGACGATCAGGCGCAGCCAGGTGCCGCCGGGGAGCGCGGCCATCAGCAGCAGCGAAATCAGGATGCCCAGGATGGGCACCAGTGGAACCAGCGGCGTCTTGAAGGCCCGTGGCAGGTCGGGCCGGCGCACCCGCAACATCCACACCCCCGCGCAGACAATCACAAACGCGAGCAGCGTCCCGATGCTCACCAGTTCGCCGAGGATGCCAATGGGGATGACGGAGGCGAACACGGCGACGAAGAATCCCACCACGATGGAAGAGATCCAGGGAGTCCGAAAACGCCGGTGAACGGCGCCCGCCCACTTCGGCAGGAGGCCGTCCCGCGACATGGAGTAGAACACCCGGGACTGGCCCAGCAGCATCACCAGCATCACGGTGGTGAGGCCCATGATGGTTCCGACGAGGACCAGGTACTCACCCCAGCGAACGCCGATCCTGGTCATCCCAAAGGCCACCGGCGCGGCCACGTTCAATTCCTTGTAGCTGACCGCTCCGGTCAGCAGGCCCGCGGTGGCGATGTACAGTATCGTACAGATGAGGAGCGAACCGAGGATGCCCCACGGCATGTCTTTCTTCGGGTTCTTCGCCTCCTGCGCGGCGGTGGAGACGGCGTCGAATCCGATGTACGCGAAAAAGATGACGCCCGCCGCGCGGGCCACCCCCGACCATCCGTACTTTCCGAACTCGCCCGCGTTCGGCGGAACAAACGGCGTCCAGTTGGCTTTGGCTTCGGCCAGATGCGCCATCACGTAGATACCGGCGATAACGATGAACGTGAGCACCGTGCCCACCTTCACGAAAACTATGATCGTGTTCATCGTGGCCGATTCCTGAATGCCGATCACCAGCACCGTGGTCACGGCGCAGATGCCCAGGAATGCGACGATGTTGAACACGCCGGTGGTGGCCGGCAGACGGCTTACGTCCACTCCCGCCGGGATGGCCCCCAAGGGCTGCCACAACCCCTGAAACAGAATCAGCTTCGTTCCTGGCGTGGCGATCAACTCCGGCGGCAGAAAGATGCCGATTCGTTCGAGCAACTGCGCCACGTTCGCGCTCCATCCGGAGGCCACCGTGGCGGCGCCGAAGGCGTATTCGAGAATCAGATCCCAGCCGATGATCCAGGCGAAGATTTCCCCCAGGGTCGCGTAACCGTAGGTGTAGGCCGAGCCGGCAATCGGAATGAGCGACGCGAACTCGGCATAGCAGAGGCCCGCGAAGAAGCAACCGGTTCCGGCGAGGATGAAGGAGAGTATGATGGCCGGCCCGGCGAATTGCGCCGAAGCGGACCCGGTGAGCACGAAGATGCCCGCTCCAATGATGGCGCCCACCCCCAGAGCCATCAGGTTCAGGCGGCCCAGGGCGCGCTTCAGCGTGTGCTCGCCCGTTTCTCCCACCTCGGCCAGGATCGTGTCCAGAGGCTTTCTCGCGAGCAGATTAGCCATAAGTCGTATTTCTAAAGCTACTCGATCAGCCGGGGGTGTGCAACTTTTGAGGACTCGCGCAAGAGGGAGCCGCGCGGCGAGCAATTCGGAGTTCGCCTCTTGTGGGGGTCCGCCGCCCGGCCCTTTGCGCTCAGGAATGCGCGTTGAAGAACAATTGCCAGGCGGTGACCACCAGCGCGTGCATCACCATGGGAGCGCGAATGCTGCGGGTTCGTGCGAAGGCCAGGCCGTAAAATAAGCCGGCGGTGGCCGCGAGGATGGCGAACCTCCAGTTGGGAAACGTCCCGAAGGGCAGATGGAGCGCGCCGAAAATCAACGAGGCAGCCACGATCCCGGCGGTTTCGCTCTTGAGCGCGCGCGTCAGAATCTGCTGCAGGAAGCCGCGGACGAAGAACTCTTCCGCGAGGGCGAGAACCCACAGCACGCCGAGAAACCGGCCGAGCACCAGCAGCGGCAGTTTCCAGGACAACACGGCGATGGGATGCCAGCGCGCGGCGTGCAGCAGGTAGCCGAGCATGGCTCCCACCGGGACGAAGCACAACGTGAGCAAAAGTCCGACGCGCCACTCGCGCGGCCGCGGCACGAAGCCAAAACCGGCCTCCAGCCCGCGAATGCACAAGACCGCGATTACGCCCGTGTGTATCCACATCAGCCTGCCGAGGATCTCGAGCGGCAGCGTGGGCACCGGAGCCGGGTAGAGGGTACGGAACGCGTGGCTGAGGAATATGGCGGCAATAACCGCGAGAAACAGCAGGTCCGTCGAGAGCCGCGGCTTCAGCGCGACGTACCAGAACGCGATCGCCGCGGCGATCGCGCCGACACCCAGCAAAGAGGTCACGCGGAAATCGCCCAGCGGCACGGTGGCCAGGACATACGGGACCATGGCCGCGCCGGTGAGCAAGAGCGCCAGCACGGGTTTTGAGAGCGCCGCGAGTGCGTTGCGGACGCCGGCGAATCCGGGGAGAATGTAAAGGGCCAGCTCCACCAGAAACGCGGGCAGAACCGCGACCGCAACGCCCCTGGGGATGCCCTTCTGTTGTGAATAGAGGTAAGCGGCAGCGCTGGCCGCCACCCATATTGGAAGAACGGAAATGAAATACCGGCTCCAGGCATTTCGCAATCTCGGCATCGGCTTCGGCTTCATCGTAGCATCCGGTCTGTTCGAGCCGGTTCTACGAAGCGAAGAGCCTCCAGCCAATCTGGCGCGGCGCGTGGCGGCGCGAGAGACCACGGAAGAGGAGGCGCGCAATCACTACACCTGGCGGCAGACGATGGTGATGGCGGAACTGGACGGGAGAGGGGTTGAAACGGGGCGTTATCGCGAAATCCGCGACGTCCTTTTTTCTGCGGAAGGGAAACGAGTGGAGCAATTGGTTGGGAAGCCCTCCAGCACGCTGACCCACATCATACTCACCGATGAGGATTTTGCCGATCTGCGCGAGATCCAGCCGCTGCTGCTCACCACCGAACGGCTTTTCATGTACGAATCGCAATTCAAGGGCGAGGAGACGGTGGAGGGCGTGGACTGCTGGGTGCTGCAGATTCGCCCGCGCCAGATCCTGGCCGGCCAGCGGCTGTTCGACGGGTTGATCTGGGTGGATAAGACGGAGAACGCCATCGTGAAGGCCCAGGGGCAGGCCGTTCCTCAGGAACGTGGCGGCAAGCACGAGAATCTGTTCCCGCAATTCACCACCACACGGCAAAAAGTGGACGGCCACTGGTTTCCCGCGAGCACGCTGGGAGACGACACGCTGTGGTTCCAGGGCGGGCCGCAGCGGGAGCGTCTCAGCGTCCGCTACGAGAACTACAAGCGGTTCAGCGCGGAATCGACCATACACTTCGAGCAATAAGGAACCCGCTCGGGCGCGGCTGGCCGCCGCGTGTCCACCTATTTCGCGACGCCGGGCGCCGGTCTGGCCGGGGCAGCGGGGGCCATGGCGGCCGAACCCTTGTCGTAGAGATCGACGATCTCCTTGGTGATGTCGATGGTGTTGGAGGCGTAGAGCACCGGCGTCTGGGGCGAGCTGACATCGAGGACCAGCGTGAAGCCGTTGTCCTGCGCGTACTTGTTGATCACCACCATGATCTTCTGGCTGAGATCCTGGACAAGGCGGTCCTGATCCTGCTGGAGCTCGGCCTGGGCATCTTCCATGTCCCGGTTGAGCGACTTGGATTTCTGATCGATGGTCTTGTAGAGCTCGTTCTTGGCGCCGTCGCTCAGCGTATTCTGGCCCTTTTGCAACTGGTCCCGGAGTTGGGCCAGCTCGGCCTGCCGGGCGGCGACTTCCTTTTGCCGGGGGTCGTACTTGGTAGTGAGATCGGCGGCCGCCTTCTGGCCATCCTTGGTGCTGACGATGGCGCTCTGGATGTTGATCACCGCGAACTTGCCGGTCTGTGCCTGCGCGGGAGCGGCAATGGCCACCGTCAGGGCAAGTGCCAGCGATCCTATAACCTTCTTCATCACAATCGGACTCCTTAACATGTAACGTATTCTACGAAATCGGCGGTCTCCCGCGCACTCCAACTCAGAACGTACGTCCAATGGTAAAGCGGAACGTGGTGCTGCGCTCCGAATAGGGAACGGCCGTGCCATACAGCGCAATCGCGCCATTGTAGGTGGCATCGTTGGCGAACATGGACCGGTCGACGGCCAGCGGCGGCTGCAGGTTCGTGTTTACCCTGGTCGGGTTGTACGCAAAGTAGACGCGGAAAGGCGCATTGACCACCGGCATAAGCACCTGGATCTCCAGACCGGTGGAAGTGCGGAGAATCTGTGTGCCCGGGGCGATATAGGCCTTGGGTCCGTATCCGGCCTGCGGAAACTCATCGTTCAACTGAGTCAGCCGGCCCGGATTCAGCTTGAGCTGGCTGGCAAAAGCGAGCTTGTCCAGACCCGCGTCGAAGAACGGCACCAGGTTGACGGGCCCGAAAATCTTGATGCGGTATTCAAAGTTCCCGATGCCCACGGTGTCGCCGCCGGGCAGCACCAGACGGTACACGGGAATGGTCTGCGTCACCGGGGTGAAGGTAATCGATCCATCGGAGTTCACCACGCGCTGGACTCGCTGCGTGCCGTTCTCGTTGTAGACGGGCGTGGACTCGGCGTCCGGGATGAACGCGACCGGGCTGACGGTCAGCAAGTCGAATCCGCGGACGTCGTCCTCGCCGCCGATATAGTAGCGCGAGAAGGGCGGCGCCACTTTGCCGCCGTAGCCGGTCATGACTTTCCCCAGGAAGTGAAAGCCAACGACGTGGTTCTTCCTCAATCCCCGGTGGAAGTATTTCAA
The DNA here is from genome assembly GCA_964453955.1 of uncultured Solibacteraceae bacterium. GTDB lineage: Bacteria > Acidobacteriota > Terriglobia > Bryobacterales > Bryobacteraceae > CAWACP01. The sequence goes on from CAYVPZ010000172.1 coordinate 5,996, forward strand.
GTCGATCTTCGGCTCGATCGTATTGACGTTGCCACCGAGCGAAGTGCCGGCGAATCCCACGCTGGCGAAGATCGACCTGCCGCCGGTGGGGTCGATGGGGTGGTTCACGGTGTTGTAGCTGTACGACGGGGTGACTTTGCTGGTGCGGATACCGGAGAGCGAGTTGGGTCCGCCCACCCCCTGGAAATCGATGTAGTCGAAATAGTTGGTCGCGGTGGTGGTCAGCGTCTTCACGCTGGAGATGTCGTAGCCGTAGGCGATACCAATGCGCGCGAAACTGCGCTTCAGCGCGGTGGACGCGAAGGTGGTGAATCCATATCCGTCGGTGACGTAATTGAGCAGGTTTTGCGCCCCGAGGGAGTTGTACAGCGACGTGAGATTCTCCCCGCTCAGAATGGACGCCTGTTCGGCCTGGTTGTAGTTGTAGCGCGACAGATATATGGTGAAACCGCTCTGGATGGGCTTGTCGAACAGATATGGCTCGGTGAACCCGAACTGCACGGTGCGCTGCAGCGTTCCCAGCTGGGAACTCAGGCTGAGGGTCTCGCCCAGACCGAGGAAATTGTGGGTGGAGTAGGAAGCGCCGATGAAGGTGCCGGAAATGCCGGAGACGCCGCCGTTCAACTGAATCGCCTGCTTGCCGCGCTCCTACACCTTAAGGGTGATGTCGATGGTGTCGGTCTTGGTATCGCGCTTGAGATCGGCCGCTTCTTCCTCCTTCAGCGGTTCGAAGAAGCCGAGCTGATTCAGGCGCAGAATGCTCATATCCCAGAGACGCGAGTTAAACAGATCGCCCTCGTCGATGAGCAGCTCGCGGCGGATCACTTTGTCGCGGGTGGAGGTGTTGCCGGTGAAATCGATGCGCCGGACGAAGAACTGCTTGCCCTCATCCACCGACAGGTTCAGATCCACGTGGTTGGTGCCGGGAACGGGCACCGGATCGGGTTCCACGACGAAGTCGATGTAGCCGAACTCGCCATAGAGCTTGCGCATGTTCTCCACTCCCTTGCGCAGCTTCGCGGTGGAGAACACGTCGCCCTCGTTCATTGCGAAGAGCGGGTGCATCAGCGTCTGGGGCGTGCGGAAGAGTTTCACGCCGGTAAAGGTAAACTTGCCGAGATAGTACCGTTGGCCCTCGTTGACGAACACGGTGAGGTCGGCCACCTTGTGGGTTCTCGGAGGAGGCAGGAACGGCAGTCCGAAGTCCCGCGGTGGAATATCTCTGACATTGACCTTGGCATCCTCGGAGCGGGCCTTGAAGTAGCCCTTCTCCTGATAGAACACGCGGATGCGGTCCTGATCTTCCTCCAGTTTTGACGAATCGTAGGTACGGGCGAAGATGTTCTCGAACAGGATGGAGTACGGAACGCCGATGGGATGCAGGTTCTTCATCGCGCGGACGACGTTGCGGGCGTTCTCGGCGGAGTTGCCTTTGATGTCGATTTTGCCGACCTTGACCGTGGGCCCCTCGTCGATCCGGAAGACGATGTTCAACGACGACGGGGGCACCGGGTGGAGCTCGGGCGTCACCGTGGCGTACTGGTGTCCGCGCTCGGAGAGCAGTTCCAGAAGCACGTTGCGGGCGCGCTGCACCTTGCTCTGGTCGTATTGCGATTCGACGCTGAGGCCGACTTTGCGCTCTTTGTAGCGATCGAGAATATCGGATACGGAGATGGACTTGTTGCCCTCGTAGGTGATGGATCGAACCACCGGCCGTTCCTGAATCACGAAGCGAATGATCCAGCCAGTCTTGCCAGGTTCGCGTTCGAGGCGCAGATCGTCGAGGCGGCCGGTGTTCCAGAGGGTCATGAAATCGCGGTGCAGGACATCCTCGTCGATCTTGTCGCCGGGCTTGCTGAAAATGAGGGCGCGCAGGGTTTCCTGGGGCACGCGCCGGGTCCCGCGGAACTCGATGGACTCGATCACATCGGGCACGTTTCCAGGTTGCGCCGCGGGGGGCGCTGGCGCCTGTACGCCGCGCGCCGGCGCCGGCGCGGCGGGAGCGGGCTGCGCCTTCTCCTCGGGAACCGTTTCAAACGGATTCTGACTATTCTGCGGCTGCGCGGGCTTCTCGTCCTGTTTCGCCGGAGGCTGCTGCGCGGGCGTCTGCTGGGCGCCGGCAGTGGATGCCGCGAGTATGCATACCGCCGCTGCCAGCAGGCGCCAAGGCCTGAAAAACATCATCTACAGTGGTTCCTTTCCACCCCGGATCTCTCGTCAGGACGTACCCAGTCACCCCTCCGTTCCAGAGCAACCGTCGGTGACAGTCTGGGTGAAGTCTCTATTCTAGCTGAAGCTGCCAGGCGCCGGAGGGGCATTTTCCACGCTGTCGCTCCCATGGCACAGGCGTGCCGTTCGGTCATCATGCAAACGGGCGTGGGAATGCGCACGCGAGGGCCCGATGTCGTTCGATATGCTGCGATTGCGGACGGAATGCGATTCTCCACCGCGGGCTAGCTTGCACGCGGCGGACCCGGGAGAGAAGAGGCCGGCTGA
>CAYVPZ010000173.1:0-8477 GCA_964453955.1 uncultured Solibacteraceae bacterium
TAGTCGGCGTTGCCGTAGTTGTACTTCCGAATATTAAACGGATCTTCCGGGTTCAACGGACTCACGACGGTGTCGTCGCTGTACGGATCGAAACCGCCGTTCGAGACCTCGTCGAGCGCGTGACTCCACGTGTAGCCCAACTGAAACTGGAAGCCGTTGGAAAAGCGGCGCTGCAGGCCTACCACCAGACCGTTGTACGAAGAGATGCCAGTGCTTAAGACCTGGTTGACGACGTTAACGCGTTGATCCGTGGGCGCCGCGGGGAGGCCGGCGAACCCGTTGGGACAAGCGCTGGGGGGGCAATACCCGTTCACGCCATTGTCCTGAATGGGCATGTAGATGGCGTCGTTGCCGGCGTAGTTCACGCTCAACAACATGTTCCAGGGAAGCACCTGCTGCACTTGCAGGTTCCACTCATACACGCGCGGCTGAATGATCGTCGCATTCGAGCTGGCGAAGTTCGGCGGAGAGAACAGCGGGTTTGAGGCCTCGATGGAGGCGAGAGTGCCGCCGGAATTGAACGCGTTGAGGAGCGACTGATTAGCGCCAGACATGATGGAGTAAATGCTCCCCGGCAGGCCGGGAACAAGACCTCCGCCGAGAACGCTGAAGCTGTTCTCCTGCGGCGCGTTCTGTGCGAAATCGTCGACAACCTGCGCCGGGAAGGAGTTGATAAAGACGCCCGCGCCGCCGCGGATCACGGTCTTGTCATTGTTAAACGGGGACCACGCGAAGCCGAGCCGGGGCTCCCACACGATGTTGGTGGTGGCCGGATAGGCCTGGTGCAAACCGTTGTCGATCATCTGGTTGTACGGCTGGTTCGGGTCGTGGCTGATCGCGTTGAAGGGAGCGGTCAGCTCGGCGAAGCAATTCGCCTGGCAAACCGGGTTGGAGTTGTGATCGGCGCGCAGAGCGATGTTCACCTTCAGATTGCGGCTCACCTTCCAGTCGTCCTCGACGTACAGGCCCAGCATGTACAGCGCCATGGGCTGCTCATTCGCGCTGGGGAAGGACTGCTCGCCGAAAGTCAGTGGACCGCCGCCATTGTAGAAATCGGTGGTGCTAAGCTCAAACGCCAGGGGATCGGTGAAGAAGCCGAACGAGGCATCGGAGACATCGTTTCGATGGTAGTTCATGCCGGCCTTGATGGTGTGGTTGCCCCTGGTGAGGGAATAGTCGTCAATCACCTGGTATTCGGTGACGTTGCGGCCCTGCGGCCAGGCAAGATCGATACCCCCCATGTTGCTGGTGCCGTCCGCGAACTCGAGCGTCACCGGGAAAACGGCCCGCTGAGCCGCGACACCGCCGGAGGGCCCGAACTTCGCCTGGTAGAATTGGCCTCCCAGCACGAACTGGTTCACCGCGTTCGGACCGAAGATGTGGGTTTCACTGATCTGTCCCTGTTCTTCGGGCTGATAGCTGTCCGCGTTGAAAGCCGGGTTGATTAGGTCGGTGTAGGTGGCCTGCACGCCGGCATCCCGCTGCAGGCGGACGTAGGCACGGTCGTTGGCGCCTAAGATCTGATCCACGCGGCCGGCGTACAGCGCCTCATGTGTCAGGTTGCTCGCGGTTGTCCGGTAATCCGCCTGGCAGGCATCGCCGATGGCCGTATCAACGGCGGTTCCGGCGAGATCGCCGCAGGTGCCGGTCTGCGGCACGGCTCCCGATGCGCCCTTCGCGCCGTTATACAGATTGAACATGTTCGTGTAGAATGGCACTGCCCCGGAGTTGGTGGCTTGCAGGTTCGTCAGGATAGCGCTCTGGAAGGCCGGGCTGGGCATGACCACCTCGCCGGCCGAGGGAAGCAGAACGCGCAGCCCCTCTGTATCGAAGAAGAAGAAGGTGTGGTTCTTCCACACGGGACCACCAATGGCGCCGGCCCACTGATTGGCGTTATCGAACGGCCGGGGAACACCGTTGGCGTTGTTCAGGTAATCGTTGGCGTTCATGGCGCGGCCATTCCAATACCAGATGGCGTTCCCATGAAACTCGTTGGTGCCCGCCTTGGTGACGATGTTCACATTGGCGCCGGCAAGCTGCCCGTACTGGCCGGAATACCCGTTCAGCACAACGGCCTCTTCGGCCACTTCATTGGTTCCCAGCAGCAGGTTCGTGGCGCCGCTGTTGTTGAGGTTGAGGTACGGGTCGTTATCGTTCATGCCGTTGATGGTAAACAGGTTGGCCGTGCCGCCCAGACCAAAGGCGGAGAAATTGCCGTAGCCGCTCTGCGTACTCATCTGGATACCCGGCGTAGTGTACGCAATGGCCGACATATCATTGCCCGGATTGGGCAGATCGGCCACCTGGGCGGCGGTGAATGTGGTGGTCAGATCGGCGTTTTCGGTTTCCACGGTGGCGGCGGCTTCGGAAACTTCCACCGAAGTGGCCGAGGTTGCCAGCCCGAGCTGCACATCGACGGTGATGGTCTGCCCAATGGCTATGTTGACCACCTTATTGGTGGTCTGGAACCCGGCCGCGCTGATGGTCAGCGTATACTGGCCGGGCGCGAGGAGCGAAAACCGGTAGGTGCCGGTCCCGGTGGTTGTCGTGGTCCGGTTGATGTCGCTTGCGGCATTCTTCAATGTTGCCGAGGCGGCTGACAAAACAGCGCCGGAAGGATCGGTTACCGTGCCGGCGATGTCACCGGAGGTTATGGATTGGCCAAGCAAAGTCGGACTGACGACGGCGGTTGCCAGCATCAGCAGGCAGATCGCGAGGGTCCGCCAAAGCCCTGGGAGCAAAACGAATCGTCCGAATTTCATAGTTCTCCTGGAGTTTGTGCTTTGTGTGTGTGAATCAGTGGGTAGCACTTCGAGTAGGGCAACCGAGTGCAGTTAGGCTACCAATTCCTAACACCAACATTACGTGGGGGTTACGTGGTTACAGCAACGTGGAAACTTCAGTTTTCTGGATTCCCTGCTTTGAAATCCCATAGAACCTGCGAGATTGTGACAAGCCTGGCCTGTGCCGCCGCCAACGGGTGGTGAGGAGTCTGGTTTGTGTCAGGGGGAGCCCTGGCGGGCTCCCCCTTGCTCGTCAGAAGACGAACTTCGCCGCGAGCTGGACGTTGCGCCGGTCGGCGGAAGTCCCTTCACAGCCCTTGCAGGCCAGAACGGTCGAGTTTGCGGACACGTCCGCCGTATAACCCTCCACATACAGGTTCGCGTGGTTGAAGACGTTAAACGCTTCCGCTCTGATTTGCAGCGTAGTGTTCTCGGTGGGGCGGAAGCTCTTGTGAAGCCCCGCGTCGAGTTGCCAGAAGCCGGGACCGGTGAAGGCGTTACGGCCCGTAAGGCCGGCCGGGAACGGCGGGAGGTCGGAGAAGAAGTACGCCGGGTTGCTGTAGTGGTCCACCGTAGAGGGTATGGCGAGATAGTTGTATTGATTCGGTCCGACGGTGGTCGCGAGCGACGGATTCGAATTGGCGGCGCCGGAGATGGGTCCGCCGAACAGGGACTCCGGGCAGAGGGAGTAGGCATTGGTGCAATCGAACACCGTGTAGGGCGAACCGGTGCGGGCGGTAAAAATGGGAGCCAGGCTCCAGCCGCCCAGAATCTGCGCGGCCAGCCCATGACCCGTCCGGAAGACGGGCACGTCCCAGATGGCGCTCACCACCACCCGCTGGCGGATGTCGAAGTCGCCGCTGCCCTTGTCCAGAGCGGTGTTGAACGGGTCGAGCTCGCCGGTGTTGAAGCAGCCCCAGTTGTTAGCGAAACAGTCGGCATCGCTGAAGGTGGAGCTGAGGTTGTCGATTTCATGCGACCAGGTGTAGTTGGCGGTCACGTTGAGGCCGGCGGTGGCGAAATTGTGAATCACGGTGCGCAGGGTCAGCGAGTTGTAGTTGGAGAACGCGCCGTTGCCGCGGACGTTGATGTAGCCATACTGCGAATTCAACTTCGCCGTGCAGTTGTAGTCGTCGGCGGTGCAGGGTACGCCCAGGAACACGTTGCCGTAACCGGGGCGGTTGTTGATGGCGATATCGTACAGATCGACGCCTTTCGATCCGGAGTAGTCGGCGGCGATCAGCACGCTGTTGGTGAGCTGGTGCTCGAGAGAAAAGCTGAACAGCTCCGCGTACGCGGTCTTGATGTTCTGCAGCGGCACGCGCAGGGTGGCGGATGGAAGCTTGATGCTGCCGCTGGAGCCGGAGAAGGGTCCGAAGTCGCTCACCGAAACGGGCAGCGGGAGCTGCGCCGAAGTGACGCTGATGGTCTCGTAATTGGGCGGGTTCTGAATGGCGTTGAAGGTCACGTTGCCGAAGTTACGCTCGTAGCCGATGCCGTAACCGCCGCGGATGGAAGTCTTGCCGTTTCCAAACAGGTCGTAGGCAAAGCCCAGACGGGGAGCGAAATCCCGGTAGGTGGGGGCCCAGAAGCCGCCCACGGAACTGTTGCCGGTGAGCGAAACGGAGCCGTCTTCAAAGCCCACCGGCGTGTTGATCTGGCCGGACGGGAAATAGAAATTCGATTCCAGATCGGCCTGCTTGTTGTGCTGCACGCCGTAGTACTCCCAGCGCAGCCCGAGATTCAAAGTCAGGCGCGGAATGATCTTCCACGCATCCTGTACGTACAGGGCGGACTCCTTATAGCGATAGCTGCGGCTGAAGTTCGGCTGGGTGAGCGGCAGGTCGACCGTGTCGCCGGGGAATTTGCCCTGGGGATAGATGGCCGCCTGGAAGCCGTGCAACTCGCCGGAAAGGAACCCTTCGATGGAACTGGAGAGGTCGGTTCCGAGGTATTCGCCGGCCGTTTCATAGGCGCCGAAGGTGCGGTTGTCGCGCAGGTACTCGAAACTGCCGCCGAAGCGAATGTCGTGTTTCCCGCGGGTGTAGCTGACGTCCTCGTAGATCTGGGCAAAGTTCTGCGGCCCGCCAAACGGGATGCCGTTGCCGGGGGTGTAGGGATCGTAGCCCGGATAGATCACCGAGTATCCCGAAATATCGCCCGACCCCGCCGAGGTGGTATACAGCGTCGGGACGGCCCCGTAGGTGCTGCTGAAGGGCTGCTGGTCGTTCAGGCGATTGAAGACCACTTTCGATTGGGAGACCCAGACCGGGCTGAAAGTGTGAATGGCGGAAACCAGAATGTTGTTGTTAAAGTCCGTCTCGCCCGTGTTATAGCCGGCATAGGGACTGTTGGACACGGTTCCCGCGAACAGGTTCACGCCCTGCAGCGCATAACGCGCGTAGAGCTGCGTCTTGTCGCTCAGGTTGTAGTCGACGCGCTCTACCGACTGATACTCATTCTCGGGCAGCCCGGCGCCGGCGTCGTTGGGCACCGAGTAACTGACCAGATCGTAGATGGGCATGTTGGGATTCAGGGCCGAGCAAAGAGCGCCGCTGCAGGAAGAGATGTCGGCCGGCGTGAACGTCTGTATCACCGAGGTGCCGGGCGCCAGTTTGCCATAGGCGCTGAAGAACTGCTGGGTGTTCGGCGCAGCGGCCGCAATCAGGTTCGGATCGGGAATCACCGCAAACTCGGTGGCGTTGCTGCGAACGCGGATCCACTCCGTGCTGCTGAAAAAGAACAACTTGTCCTTTTTCGCCGGCCCGCCCAGCGAGTAGCCGAACTGGTTGCGCGTGAAGGGCGATTTGGGCGTGTCCGTGGCGTTGTTCTGAAACGAGTTGGAAGCGAGGTCGGAAACCCGGTTGAATTCGTAGGCGGTGCCATGGAATTGGTTGGTTCCGGACTTGGTGACGACGTTGACGATACCGCCGGAGGCACGGCCGTATTCCGCCGTAAAATTGCTGGTGAGTACGCTGAACTCCTGGATCGAGTCCAGGGGCACGGCCTGGCCGACGCTGGCGGTGAACTCGTCGTTATTGGCCGCGCCGTCGAGGAGCACGTTGGTGCTGGATTCCCTCATGCCGTCGATCTCGACGCCCACGCCGCGTCCGCCCGCGCCGGCGGTGGAGACGTTGCCGGAGAGCTGAACCAGGTCATAGGGATTGCGCGTCAGGGTGGGCAACTCTCTGAGCTGCGTCTCGGTGACCGTGCTGCCGAGGGTCTGTGTCTCGGTGTTCACCTGAACGGCCGTGGACGCCACTTCCACGATGGTGGACGCCTTGCCAACCTCCAGGTGCAGATCGACGGTGGCTTTGGTTCCGACCGTCAGCGTGATGCGCTGTTCGGTTTCCGAAAAGCCCGCCGCCGAAGCGGACACGGTGTATTCGCCCGGCAGCAGGTTGGTGACAATGTACACGCCGTCGGTGGCCGTGGTGGTGCGCGTTGCGCCGGTACCCACCGCTTTGACGGTCACCGCTGCGCTCGGGACAACCGCCCCGGTTGCATCGAGCACGGTTCCCGTTACCTGCCCGGTTTCCGTTTGCGCAAAGATCGAAGTCCCCAGTACAAGCAGACTAATGACAAGCAGAATTGAACTTCTTGTTGAAGTCAGCATTCTTCCCCTCTTCCCATGTTTTGTGTTCCCCCCCTGATGCCTTGGCCTGGTGGGCAGGCCTGGTCCAGGGCAAATCCCGTTGTGACACTTCTGATGTGCGGCTTCGTGGCCGTAACAACCGGTTACTCGCGCAGAGCGTTCGCGTTTAGCTAAACCGCTCGCGTGACAAACGAGGTCTAAACAGTGTTTGGCGGGTGGGCAGCAGGTTTGTTGCCACTCATAAGGAAATTGTAAACACACTCACAGAATCAATATCTTAGCCCATCAGCTCCGGGTTCGATCTGTGAAATCCTGTATTTGGAAGCTGGTGAAATATGAGAATCAACATTCGGTCGATAGGATTGGCCCATTCCCTAGACAGACCCGGCCACGAGCCGAGCCGTCTTGATCTTGTCGAGCTTCGGGAAGCGGCCTTCAATATACTCATTCCCCTGGGCTTCCGCTTTGGTCTGGTCCACGCCTTCGCCCTTCGGCGGGCCATCGCCATAGCCGGCATAGAGCTTGTCCACTACGTCCATGCCCTCCACCACCTCGCCGAATGGGGCGAAGCCGCGGCTGTCCAGGCGCTTGTTATCGGCCAGGTTGATGAACAGCTCGGTGGTGCGGGTGTTGGGGCCGCTGGTGGCAAAGGTGATGGTTCCGCGGCGGTTGCTCTGTGTCACCGGGTCGTCGGGGATGATCATGGCGCTCCATTGCGCGGTCACCCGCGGGTCCTTGTGAATGCCCCACTGCACGACGAAGCCCTTGATCACGCGGAAGAAGTAGAGGTCGTCGTAGTACTTGTCGGCCACCCGCTCATAGAAGCGGTCCGCCCCGCGCGGCGCCCAGTCGCGATGCGCTTCCACGACGAAGGGGCCTTTGGTGGTGTCGAACCGCACGCGGAAGATTTCCGGGGCGCTGGCGGGCGGTTTCGCGGCGGTTTCCTTTAGAGCGGGCGGCGAACAGGCCGCCAGCAGGGCGAGCGCAGTGAGCGGAAACAACAAGAATGGAGGAGGCTTCATCTGGCATGACATTCTCTCACGGGAACGCGGCTGCCGCCGGGTGTCCGGCCGGGTCCACAACATTTCCATACATGCATGTTTTATTGTCTGGAGGGCGGCCCGCCGTTCTATCATGAACAGGTAGGGAGGAACCATTTGTTTTGTTTGCCATCCTTCTGCAATTGAGCACATGGGACCTGGTAGTGAGCGCGGGCCCGATCGCGAAGGTGGTGATGGTGATCCTGCTGATTTTCTCGCTGCTCTCGTGGGCGGTGATCTTCTCCAAATGGGCCTCCTTCCGCAGCGCGCGCGGCGCGAACCGGCGCTTCCTGCGCGCTTTCCGCAAGGCCAGCGGTCTGGAATCGGTGGCGGTGGCCAGCGAGCAGTTCCGCGCCTCGCCGCTGGTGGCGGTGTTCGATTTCGGCTACAGCGAAGTGGACCGGCAGATGAAGTCCAAAGGCGCGGTGAAGAACAAGACCACGCTGGAGCGTTCCCTGCAACTGGGGGTCAGCGAAGAGGTGGCGCGGCTGGAGCGCAACATGAATATCCTGGCCACCACCGCCAACGTTTCGCCGTTCATCGGGTTGTTTGGCACGGTGATGGGAATCATCGACGCGTTTCAGGGGCTGGGCACCGCCGGCGCGGCCAGCCTGCGCGCGGTTGCGCCGGGCATCTCCGAGGCGCTGATCACCACGGCGCTGGGTCTGGCGGCGGCCATCCCCGCCGCGGTGGCCTACAACTGGTTCGGCGCCAGCATCCGCGAATTCGGCGCGCGCATGGACGACTTCGCGCTGGAGTTCCTGAACCTGACCGAGCGCGACTCCTGAGGGAATATGGCCTTCTCTTCCAGCTCCTCGAGCGGCTTCGGCGGGCGGCGTTTTCGCGGCGGCAGCACGCTGGCCGACATCAACATCATTCCGCTGGTGGACGTCGTGCTGGTGCTGCTGATCATCTTCATGCTCACCGCGCACGTCATGGAGTTCGGACTGGAAGTGGAAGTGCCGAAGGTGAGCCAGAACCGGACCACCACGCGGGAGATGCCGGTGATCTCAGTGACCCGCGATGGCACGACGTATTTGAATGACAAGCCGGTGAACA
>CAYVPZ010000174.1:0-8466 GCA_964453955.1 uncultured Solibacteraceae bacterium
TACCACCCATACGAAGCGGCGCTCGCGCAGGCTCGCAAAGAAGGCCGGCAAAACAAGGTACAGCGGCGCGAGAAAGAAGAAGCGATAGAACCGGACGCGGTATTCGAGGCGCTCAAGAAAACTCGCCGGCGTCTCCACGCGATCGCCGTGAAACGAACGCTGCATCTTATAGTCGAGCGCCTGCTCGGGCGTGAGCTCGCGGTGCGGGACCACGTTGGCCTGAATGGTGAGCGACGCCGGCACGCCGTATTGAAACTGGCTGAGCGTGTAAGGCAGCGTAGTCCACGAACCGGTCGCCTGCTTGTTCTCGAGCAGCGTGATGCCCAGGGCGGGAAGAGCGACGACGGCCGCGATGGCCCCAACGCGTGCGAACCTCCACGGCCTCGGCAAGAAGAACAGAACCACGCTCAGAAGCAGGAACACCGATTCATAGGGACGAGTGAGCAGGTGCACGCCGAGGCCGGCCCCCAGCAGCACGGCATCGCGCGCGCGGCCGTTGGCGCGCAGCCGGGGCAGGGCTCCAAACACCAGGCACCCCGCGGCGGACGCCAGCGCGCCGCCCCAGTAACAGTTCATCAACATGCACAGCGGACCGAATTCCAGCACCGCCAGAACGCCGCCCGCCAGCGCCCAGCCGGGCGTGGTCCAGCCCCGCAGCATCCAGTAGCAGAGCGCGCAGAAGGCCGCCGTTGAGAGGATCACGCCAGCCCAGGGATGGCCGAAGATCGCGCGCCCAAACGCCAGCGCGATTCCCTGGCCTACCGGATAAATGGAACTGTACGTGGGTTCCTGCAGCACGAAAAACGTCTCGAAGAACTGGTGGAATGGGTGCGCCGGATTGGCCAGACGAAAGTGACGCAGGGTATCGGCAACGAGAAGGTGGCTGAATTCGTCATATACATCCGGCGAGGGCGCGGGATGATGAGAGAGTAGCGCCAGGCGCAGCGCAACAGGGAGAATGGCAAGAAGCAGCATGCACCAGGCGGTTTTCGACGCGAACCGCCGCGCGAGGGGCTCAATCCAACGCCACGTGAAGGCAAACACCAACAGCAACGCCGCCAGTGCGAACTCGATGCCGAAAGCAAGCATGGAACGCCTTCATTCTCCCAAACAGTGGAAGATCGAGGACCTGGAACGCATGACCCGGGCGAGGAACTATTTTGCCTGGCAAAGCCGCCTGGCGGCGCGGGAGCTCGGCCAGCGCGTGGTGGAGGTTGGATGCGGCGTGGGGAACTTCACCGCCACACTGCTGGATCGCGAAGCGGTGATCGCCGTGGACAACGATCCGGCGTGCCTCGATCGTCTGCGCCACCGGCTCCCGAATCACCCCAACCTGCACGTGTTCCAGGGCGACGCCAGTGACGATGCGTTCCTCGAAGTGGCCCGCTACCTGCCGGATTCCTGCGTGTGTCTGAACGTGCTGGAGCACATTGAAGAGGACGCGCGCGCGCTGGGCAACATGGCCTCCGTGCTGGCGCCGGGTGGCGTGGTGGTGCTGCTGGTCCCCGCGTTCCCGGCACTGTATGGCCCCATCGACCGCAACCTCGGCCACTGCCGGCGCTACCGGCGCGGCCAGCTCGCGCGCCTGGCGGAAGCCGCGGGCCTGCGCCTTCGCCACGCCCGTTACATGAACACCGTTGGATTCTTCGGCTGGTGGGTGAACGCGCGCCTGCTGCGGCGGGACACGCAGTCAGCGGGGCAGATCGAGGTGTTCGACCGCTTCGTGGTTCCGCTGATGTCGCGGCTGGAGGACGCGGTTCGGCCGCCCTTCGGCCAGTCGTTGTTCGCAGTCATGGAGAAGCCCGCGTGAAGGTATCCATCATCATTCCCGTGTACAACGAATTCCGCACGTTCGCCCAGGTGCTGGAGCGCGTCCGCGCCGCGCCGCTCCCGGCGGGCTGCTCCAAAGAGATTGTCGTCATCGACGACGGGTCCACCGATGGAACCGCGCAGATTCTGGGGCAGCAGGCGCGCGCGGGCATTGTGCTGGCCACCCATGCCAGCGTCAATGCGGGAAAGGGGGCGGCCATTCGCATCGGCATTGCGCAGGCCTCCGGCGACATCGTTCTCATGCAGGACGGCGACCTCGAATACGATCCCAACGACTATGAGCGCATCCTCGAACCCATCGTGAACGGAAGGGCGGACGTCGTCTACGGTTCGCGTTTCCTTGGAAACCCGGTGGGGATGGCCCTGAAGAACCGCATCGCCAACCGCATCCTCACCCTCGCGGCAAACGTCCTCTACGGCGCGCGCCTCACCGATGTGGAGACCGCGTACAAGGCGTTCCGGATGCCGGTGCTGCGCGCCATCCCGCTAGCGTGCCGGCGCTTCGAATTCTGTCCGGAGGTGACCGCGAAGCTGCGCCTTCTGGGATACGCGATTATGGAGGTGCCCATCCGCTACAACGCGCGGGGCATCGCGGAGGGGAAGAAGATTCGCGCGCGCGATGGCTTTGAGGCGCTGTGGACGCTGGTTCGCTATCGCTTCGCCCCCCGCCCGGCAACTCTTATGCGTCCTGTTCTCGCACTCGCGCTCGCCGCCCTGGCGCTGCTCCGCGCCGACGTGGTGTCCGACGCGCGCACGGCCCTGGCCGCCGGGGATTTCGCGCGCGCCGACGCCGTGGTGCGGGCCGACATCGCCCGGCGCGGCTCTGCCCCCGATGCCCTGGAGGCCATGTCCTGGATCGCGCGCGCGTATCTGGCGGCGAACAAGCTGGACGACGCCGAGCATTACGCATCGCAAACCTACCAGCTCTGCATGAGCGCGAAGTCGGGCCGCGCCACCGCCGCCGACAAACATTATCAGATCGCCCTCGGGGCCGCCATCGAGGTGCGCGCGCAGGTGATGAACGCGCGCGGCGACAAGCGGGAAGCGCTCGCCTTTCTGCGCGACGAGCTGGCCGGGCACAAGGAGGGCGCGCTCGGTGCACGCATCCAGAAGAACATCAACCTGCTCGATCTGGTGGGCAAGCCCGCGCCGCCGCTGGCCGTCTCCGATTTTCTGGGGGCGAAACCGCCGTCGCTGGCTTCGCTGCGCGGCCGGCCCGTGCTGCTGTTTTTCTGGGCGCACTGGTGTGGCGATTGCAAAGCCGACGCGCCGGTGATCGCGCGCCTCCGCGCCGAGTTCGCCGGGCAGGGGCTGGCGGTGATCGGTCCTACTCAGCTTTATGGATACGCCGCGGGCGGCGAGGATGCGACCCCGGCCCAGGAGCGCGCCTGGATCGAGCAGGTGCGCGAGAGCTACTACCACGCTCTCGAGGGCATGCCGGTCCCGCTGAGCGGCGAGAACTTCCGCGTCTACGGCGCCAGCACCACGCCGACGCTGGTGCTCATCGACCGCGCCGGCATCGTGCGCTTGTACCATCCCGGCAGCATGACCTGGGACGAGCTGGCGGGCGCGGTGCGGCGCGTGCGCTAAGGCATCCGCGTTGTGGTGCGCGAAAACCCTCGGTTGCGAACAACTCGTCCCACAAGCGGACAGCCAGCGTATGGCCATCCGACACACCTGCAAGAACTTCCGATTGGTTATCGAGTTGCCCGTAACATAGCTTCGCCATGACTACCTTAATGAGGGACGTGTGGTTCGGATTGCGAATCCTGCGCCGCAGTCCCTGGTTCACGGCCATTGCGATCCTCACGCTCGGCCTGGGGATTGCTGTGAACACGACGGTGTTCAGCTGGATCGATTCCGTCCTGCTGCATCCATTCCCCGGTGCCGGCGACCCAGGGCGGCTCGCGCTGATTGAGACCGTCACCCCCACGGGCGAGTATCTGACGGCCACCTCCTGGCTGGACTACCGCGATTATCGGGACAATCTGAAGCTGGTCTCCGGCGTGGCCGTGGGGCGTTTCACACCCCTGAGCATCGGCCTCGGCGGAAGGACCGCGCGCGGCTGGGCCGAGCTGGTCTCGCCCAACTACTTCGATCTCCTGAAGGTCAGTCCCGTGCTGGGCCGCGCGTTTCGCCCCGAGGAGGGACGCGACGAAGGCACCGCCCCGGTGGCGGTGATCAGCTATGGCATGTGGCAGGGCCGCTTCGGGGGCAGCGCCAAAGTGCTGGGCAAAACCATCCGTTTGAACCGCCACGAAATAACCATTGTGGGCGTGGCGCCGCGGGATTTCCATGGCAGCCTGGCCGGCGTGCTGTTCGACGTTTGGATGCCGGTGACCATGGCCACGGCGATGGGTTCCGGCGACGGCACTCTGCACTACCGTGGAACGCGCGACGAGACTTCCACCATTGTGCGCCTGAAGCCGGGGGTCACCATCGAGCAGGCTCGCGCCGAAGTCGCCGCCCTGGGCAAGCGGCTGGCGGCGATGTATCCGGACACCAACCGCGGCGTTGACGTCACGCTGACGCCGCTTTGGCGGGCGCATATCGGCGCCCAGAGCATGATGTCCCAGCCGCTGCGGATGCTGGGCGCTTTTTCGCTGCTTCTGCTGCTGGTGGTCTGCGCCAACGTGGCCAACCTGCTGCTGGCGCGCGGGGTTTCCCGGCAGCGGGAATTCGGCGTGCGCCTGGCGCTGGGGGCGGGGCGTTCCGGCCTCGCGGCGCAACTGCTCATCGAGACGTTGCTGCTGGCCGCCGGCGGCGCGGTAGTGGGAGTGCTGCTGGCGCTGTGGATGGGGCCGGTCCTTCTGCTGCTGCGGCCCATCTCCGATATCCCGTTGCGGGTTGGCGGCGAATTGAACCTGCCCACTCTGGGCTTCACGGTTCTGCTTGCCCTGGTCACCACGCTGCTCTCCGGTACGGCGCCGGCGCTGCTGGCGGCCCGTTCCAGCCTGAACGAAACGCTCAAAGAGGGCGGGCGCAGCGGGGGCCCCGGTTCGGGCTCCCACCGTCTGCGCGGTCTGCTGGTGGTTGGCGAGATGACCCTGGTGATGGTGGCCCTCACCGGCTCCGGCTTGTTCTACCGGAGCTTCCGGAACGCCAGCGCCATCGCGCCGGGCTTCGACCGGACGAACGTTTCCGTTTCTCAGTTCTATCTCTCGAACGCCGGGTACTCGGCCGCGGAGCAGCACGATTTCTGCCGGAAACTCCGCGAGCGAATGGAAGCGAAGCCGGGCGTCGTCGGCGTCTCCTATTCGGATGTGATTCCCATGTCGATGGCCTCCGGGTCGGGCTCCACCCCTTTTGACCAGCTTGATATCGAGGGATACACACCCGCACCCAATGACCAGATGATCGTCCACACGGCCACCGTGCCGCCCGGCTACTTCAACCTGCTGGGCATCCGGCTGCTCGAGGGCCGCGACTTTACTGAGCGCGATTCGGCGGGTGCGCCCACGGTGATCGTCGTCAACCAGACCTTCGCCAACCGGTTCTTCGCGGGCAGAAGCGCGATCGGCCGCAAGGTCCGTTGCAACGGCGGTCCGGCGACCGTGGTGGGGCTGGCCGCCGACAGCAAGTACCACACCCCGCTGGAAGGCCCCACCCTGTTCTTCTACATTCCGTTTGACCAGAGGTTCGCGCCCGGACTCAACTTCTCGGTCTTCCTCAAGACCGCCGGAGACCCGCTGGCCATGACCCCCATCCTGCGTCAGGAGGCGCTGGCGCTCAATCAGGACGCGGTGTTCAGCACCAGTTTGCTGGCCGACGCCACCACTCGCTCGCTGTTTGCGCAGCGCGCGGCGGCCAGCCTGCTGGGAATGGTAGGCGGCATTTCGCTGCTGCTCGCGGCCATCGGCTTATATGGCGTGATGAGCTACGCGGTGAGCCAGCGCACCGGGGAGATGGGCATCCGCGTGGCGCTGGGCGCGCAGCCGGGCAACCTGCTGGCCATGGTGCTGCGGGAGGGCCTGCGCCTGACCGTTCCCGGGCTGCTGGCGGGAGGCGTCATCGCCGTGCTGGCGGCGCGCGTCGTGGGCGCGATGCTGGTGAATGTCGGCGCCTCCGATCCGCTCACGTTCCTCTCCGCGGCGGTCTTCCTCGCGCTGGTGGCCGCCGTAGCCAGCCTGGTTCCGGCGTTGCGGGCCATGCGCGTGGACCCGGTGGTCGCGCTGCGGAACGAGTAAGGGGCAGCCGGTTCCGGCATAATGGACTCATGAACGCGGTGGATGCGGCCCGTCTGGACCGCTCGGCTTTTCGAATCACGGCGCTCGATGATGACGCGGATGAGCAGGACTATTGGCGGGCGAGGTCTCCCGCCGAGCGCATGGAAGCGCTCGAACTGATGCGGCAGATCGTCTATGGCTACGATCCAGCTACCACCCGACTTCAAAGAGTTCTTGAGATTGCTGAACTCGAGTAGCGTCGAGTATCTGGTGATCGGCGGGTACGCGGTGAACTACTACGGGTTCCCGCGCGCCACCGCCGACCTCGATATCTGGATTGCCATCGGCCAGCGGAACGCGCAGCGTGTAGCTCAGGTTCTGCGTGAGTTTGGCTTCATACAGGCCGAGGAGGCGGCGTTTCTTGAACCGCGCAAGATCGTTCGAATGGGCGTTCCTCCAGTGCGCCTGGAGATCCTTACATCGATATCGGGAGTCGAATTCGCCGAATGTTACGGCCGCCGCCTCGTGGTTGAGCTGGACGGCGTATCGGTCAACCTCATTCACCTCGACGACCTGAAACGAAACAAGCAGGCGAGCGGGCGCCTCAAAGACCGGCTGGACCTGGAGCAATTGCAGTGATACCTGGCTTGACAAGGTCAGGCTGGAGCGAAAAAAACTGGACAGCCGGAGACCAACCCGTCTATCCTGACATGGCGTGCTCACGATCACTTTTCGTCCGACTTTGGCGCGGTGGGCAGCCGCCGCGGTTCTCGTATTTGCCAGCGCCGGTGTCTGTGCGGCACAGAGGTTTCCACTGCGCCCGGGCGAATGGGAGTCGAAGGCCGAGGCCTCCGGACAGGCGGTGACACTCATGTTCTGCATGAATGACGAGACCTGGAAAAAAGCGTTGACGCAGAATCCCGTCTGCGCGGTGCAACAACTCTCCGTGACATCCACGGGCATCCATTTCTTTTTGGATTGCGAGGCGAAGAGTTTTCAGATGAAGGGTCCGGCCCACCTCACTTTTGACGGAATGGAGCACATGACCGGCAAGGCCTCGTTCACAGTGACGGCGGGCGGAAAGACCAGCAGCGTGCAGAGCCAGACCGATTATCACTGGAAGAACGCGGCCTGCAGTCCCACCGATGTCAATCTGCGGCCCAGGAGCGCGCACTGACGGCCGATTGGCGGCGGTTCGGACGCGGCCCCGTTGACCCCCCACTGGCGGCCACCCAGGACCGCATCTTCCCGCTCGGCGCAAGTGCAATTGACCCCCTGGTTCCGGCAGGATACACTAATTGATGAGTTTTTGACCGGTCTTTCACGCAGTTGGCCCGCGATCCCGCCAGCCAGCAACGAACCCGGACCGCCATCAGGAGGAACCGCTTGTCCAATTTGCGCCACATCTTCACGTCCGAATCCGTCACCGAGGGCCATCCCGATAAGATGGCGGACCAGATTTCCGATGCCGTCCTCGACGCCGTTCTGGCGGACGACCCAACCGGCCGCGTGGCCTGCGAGGTGCTGGTCACCACGGGCATTTGCGTGGTGTCCGGCGAAATCACCACCACCACCTACGTGGATGTCCCAAAGCTGGCGCGCCAGGTGATTCAGGACATCGGCTATAACGACGCCACGTTCGGATACGATTCGAAGACCTGCGGCATTCTGAACATGATTCAAAGCCAGTCGCCGGACATTGCCATGGGCGTGGACACCGGTGGCGCCGGCGATCAGGGTCTAATGTTCGGCTACGCCTGCAACGAAACTCCCGAGCTGATGCCGCTGCCCATCATGCTGGCCCACAAGCTGGTGCGCAAACTGAGCGAGGTGCGGCGCGCCGGCGTGGTGGACTTCCTGCGGCCCGACGGCAAGAGCCAGGTAAGCGTGGAATACGTGAACGGCAAGCCGAAGCGCCTGGAGGCGATCGTCGTTTCCACCCAGCATTCCGACGCGGTTTCCACCGAAGATCTGCGCGCCGCGGTGAAGAAGCACATTATCGATCCGGTGGTCCCGGCCTCCATGGTGGATTCGGGCACGCACATCCATATCAACCCGACGGGGCGTTTCGTGGTGGGCGGCCCGCATGGCGATACCGGCCTCACCGGCCGCAAGATCATCGTGGACACCTACGGCGGCATGGGCCGACACGGCGGCGGCGCGTTCTCCGGCAAGGACCCCACGAAGGTGGATCGCTCGGCCTGCTACATGGCCCGCTATATCGCCAAGAACCTGGTGGCCTCCGGTCTGGCCGATCGTTGCGAAGTACAGCTGGCCTACGCCATCGGCGTTGCCGAGCCGGTTTCGGTGATGGTGAACACCTTCGGCACCGGGTCCGTGGAAGACGAGCGGCTGGTGGGGCTGATTCGCGAGAACTTCCCGCTGACGCCGCGCGGGATCATCGAGCATCTGCGGTTGCGCCGGCCGATTTTCCGGAGCACCGCCGCGTTTGGCCATTTTGGCCGCACCG
>CAYVPZ010000175.1:0-8407 GCA_964453955.1 uncultured Solibacteraceae bacterium
AAGCAGCAACAGGAACGAGACAAACTCCAGCAGAAGCAGGACCAGGAGCACCAGGGGCTGGCGAAACAGAAGGCCGATGAAGGGAAAAAGCAGCAAGTGGAGCAGCGGCACCAGCAACAGACGCAGCAATTGCAGCAAAAACACGCGCAGCAGGCGCAGCAATTGCAGGCGAGACAGCAGCCATCCGGCGGCGGAGCATCTCGCGGCGGCGGGCGGCGGTAATCGAAGCCGGCCTCCTGGCAATTCCTGCACTGCGTTCCGGCAAAACCTGCACGCCCCGGCAGCTCGCGTAGCGAGACCGGCCGTAAGAGATTGCCAGCCCTGGCCGGATCCTCGTGTTCGCCACTGTGTGTATGTGTTTGAACGCGGCCCCGCGCGTGCTGTGTTATCGCCCGAGGAGTGGTGAAAAGATGACTGAACCGAGAAAGACGCAGCGCATGTCACTTGTGCTTGCGCTCTGTTCCTCATTGGTAATCGGCGCTTACGGTCAGACCTCGTCTTCGTTCCGTTCATTGACGGGGCGGGAGGGAGAAACCATGTCGTTCCTGGCCTGGATGATTCTCGGCCTTGTTGCCGGGTTCATTGGCAGCAAGATCGTAAACCGGAGAGGTGAGGGCATCCTCATCGACATCCTGTTGGGTGTTGTCGGCGCTTTTGTCGGTGGCTGGCTGTTCCACATCTTTGGCGGCCGCGGCGTAAGTGGACTCAACCTCTACAGCCTGTTCGTGTCCGTTGTCGGCTCAGTGGTGTTGCTGGTTGTCTATCACGCCTTCCGGCGGAGAAGAGTCTGGTGAAAAAGAGGGGATCGTATTATGGTGCTTAAGAGATTGCTCGGGTTGATTTTCCTGGGCGCGTTGGCGTTCAACGCGATGGCAGGCGAGGTTATTGTTCAAGTCAGGCCGCCCCACGCGATACACGAGAACCGGGGGCGGGCGCCCGGACGCGACTACGTGTGGATTAACGGCTACCATCGCTGGGACGGCAATGCGTACGCCTGGAACGCGGGACGGTGGGAACAGCCTCCACGGCCGCATGCCCGTTGGGAAGCCCATCGCTGGGTTCACCGTCATGACGGCTGGGTCCTGGTGGAGGGGCGCTGGCGCTAGTCTGGCACCCTGTGGTGGAAGCCATTGCGCGTCCAATTCGGGGACAGGCAACGAGATTCCGTAGCAACCTGTGGATTGTTTTCAGCGGTTTTCCGGTACGGAATGTCGTCACCTGTCCCCGAATTGGCCAAACGGCCACTTTCGCCATCCTGCCCGTTCGGCCGCGAAGGCTCACGCTTAGGATCATGCCGCAATCGCCGTCACGAACATGATGACGGTCGCGATGAGCATGACACCGGCACATGTCCACCCAAGCCAGCGCAGCACGACCCCGTTCCGGTGCTCGCCCATCACGTCGGCCCGGCTGGTGAGCAGCACCACAAGAACCAGAAGAGGCGGTGCAAGAGCTCCGTTGAGCACCGCCGACCAGAAGAGCATCCTGACGGCGTTCAGTCCTGCGTAGTCCAAACCGAGACCCAGCGCCATCGCAACGGCGATTACGGCGTAGAAGCCGTGAGCCAGCGGTGGGTGCACCTCCAGCGAGCCAACCCAGTCGGCCGCTTCCGCTATGGCGTAGGCGCAGGATCCGACCAATACCGGGACTCCGAGCATTCCCGCTCCGATCAAACCCAGGCTGAAGAGCCAGTACGCGCCATTGCCGGCCAGAGGCCGCAGCGCCTCGGCGGCATCGCGGGCGGTGGAGATGGTGGTCTTGCCGTGTGCGTGCAGCGTGGCGGCTGACGTGAGAATGATGAAGTACATCACCAGGTTCGAAAAGAACATGCCGGTGAGGACGTCGTTCCGGGAACGCCGCAATTCCCGATGGGACGCGCCCTGGCGCTGTTCGAGGGTCGACTTGCCCGAAGCGATGTCCTCCTCGACTTCCTGCGCGGCCTGCCAAAAGAAGAGATATGGCGAAATGGTGGTTCCCAGGATACCGACCAGCGTGGCCCAATACGCGCCGGACCATTGCACAGTTGGAATCAGGGTGGCCCTCAGAACGGCGGCCCAGTCCGGGCGCGCCAGAAACGCAGCGGCGATGTAGGCAAACAGGGCGAGGGTGAGCCACTTGAAAATCCGGGCGATAAGCCGGTAACTCGTCCAGAACAACAGGCCGACCAGGAGGAGAGCATACACGGGAGTCCAATAGAGCGACCTGACCCCGGTCAGAAGCCCGGTGACGTCAGCCATGCCTCCGAGGTCCGCGGCGATGTTGAAGACATTGGCGACGACCAGCAGCGCGCAGGCGCTCCACAGAATCCACCGTGGATAGCGCACCCGAATCACGCCGGCCAGTCCGAGGCCGGTAACCATGCCAAGGCGGGCGCACATGATTTGTACGGCCGCCATCAAAGGGAAGGAGAACACCGCGGTCCACAGAGGTGCGTAGCCGAACGTGGCGCCGGTGATCGAATACGTCGCGATGCCGGATGGGTCGTCATCCGCGGCGCCAGTGATCAATCCAGGGCCGAGATTCGAGAAAAATCTGCGAAACCGGCCTTGCAGGACAAAAGCACGTCGGGCAGCTTTGGCGCCCGGAGATTTTTCGCTCAATAGGCCCCCGACTCCTGACCGCTGATTCTACATCACCGGTTTCGCAGACCTCATGATGCAGCCTTCATCAGGGGCATCTCTGGCTCGTTGATCAACTCCTCGAACAGCGTCCGGTAATGAACCATCGCCTGGCGCAAGTCTTCCGTGCTGGCCTGCCCACGCGTCTGCCGAAGCGCGATTTCATGAGCCGTTCGGTAGTTTTCAAGAACCAGCGGATGATCCACGGAGATATCCGCCGCCTGCTGTTCGAAGTTACTTACCGGATATCCCCGCGTGGACATTACATCGCCCAGCAGTTGGTCCGCTGCCGTTACGGCACCGGCGGGGCCGTCAACGAAGCGCGCCTGGACCCCACGCCAGGACTCCACGAAGCGCGCACGGTCACCCGCGCCGAGCGGCCGCACGTGAAACCCCTCGACGCGCTGCGCGCGCTCTTCGAGCACGGCTTCGGCATGTCGCCGGTTGCCGCCCTCTTGCACGGCGCGAGCATACTCGGCGCCACCGAACTGGGCGCGCAATCGCGCCGTTCGGCGCTTGCGGAAAACAAAGAACGCGGCGACCACCGCCACCAGAACCACCGCGAGAGCAATGATTGCGAATATTTCTGTTGTGTTTATCGTTGTGAAATCCATGATCCCTCCACTATGCCTATGCCTAATTTGACGAGGTGGCCTTTTGCGACTTCACCTGCAGCTCATTCACCACCTGCTGCACGTTGGGGACGGCGGACGCGACCATCTGGGCCTGATCGCGCGTCGACTGCGAGTCGACATCGCCAGTCAGGGTGACGACATGATTCTTAACAGCGTACTTGACGCTGTCGTGAAGCCTGGCGTTGATGAGAGCCGCATCCAGGTTGCTCGCGACGCCCTTGTCCAGGTCCGCGTTCATGTTCCTTGCATCGCTCTCGCCGCCGGGCGGAAGCACCGCAATCTGGTTCGACACAACCTCGCTCCCCGCGATGGAAGTTGCGATGGATTGGGCTTGTGACTTGTCCGTGACCGCGGCCACGTGCCCGCCCAGGGTGACGACGCCCTTGTCGCGATCGTCACTCACAGAGACATCCTTATAGCCGGCCTTATCCAGCGAGGTGCGAATGCTGTCGGAAACGTCGGGCGCCTTAGTGGAGGTCCTTGAGCAGCCTGCCAGAGTCCCGAGAACAACCACCGCCAGCAACGGCAAAAACGATCTGAGCGCTTTCATATTTCTCCTTTGGTACGACATCGGTCAATCTCCCTTAAGAGCATGTGGGGGACCTTAAGGCCGGGATCGCATTTCTTTCAGGGCGCGAAACCAATCCTCATCCGGTGATCCTTCTGGACAGCCCCTGCCCTGCCAGAGCTTGTAGGCGAGCGCGGCAATGTCGGCTTCGTGGGCGATTACGTTGGCGCCGTGATCGGTTCTGGTCCCCTGATGCTCCTTTTGCGATTGCAGGTAGGCCCGGTTGGAGTGTTCAAGGTCTTGTCTGGAGTTTTCGTGGCCGGTCAGGTGATCTTCTTTCCCGTGGTGCTCAGCGCCGGTGCGATGGGCGTGGGCGGCAAGGTCATGGTGTTCCGCGGCTATCTGTTGTGATTCGTGCATAACCATTTGAAGTGCACGCGCATTGCCGTCCGTGGGCTCAGGAAGTTCCGCGCGAAGTTGTCGACAAAAGTGCAGGATCTGCCCGGAGGATGCAGGTTTCGCCACCGGCAAAGCCGGAGCGGGCATGCACACTGCGCAACTACCCGCCCGCAATTCGCCCGGCCTGAAGGCCGGACAGCGCCTGCGGCCCAATCTTCGGCTCGGCTATTTCCTGCCCTCAGCTACGTGGCCGCGTCCATCCCGCGCCTCGTTTCCCTGGAAGTGCGCGCTATCGACACGCCTGGACGGCTCGGCTTTCTCGCCACGTTTTGGCGTTGGGCCAGTGTAGCCGTGTTGCGGATGGAGACGGTTATTCACGTTGCCCTGGAATTCGTTGGGGCCATGAAACCACGGGCCAGCGCCAATGAAGACTTCGCCGTTAAACCACTCCGGACCGTAGTAACCGGCGGGAGCGCAGTCATAAGGAGCAACGTCATAGTAGCCATAGGGACAATCGGGAGCCACGCTGGCGGCGACGATGACCTGAGCCTTTGCCTGGGGGGCGGTAGCCGTGACGCCGAATGCAGCAACAGCGGCTAATGCCAAAAATGTAAATCCACGCATTAAATTCACCTCGCAACTGTTAGAGCACTTCCCCGGCCACATGCGATTCGTGCGGCAAAACACCGATTCCATCGGGCCAGCCACTAATAAGTCTCACCAGGGAGGAACTTCAGCAGTGGTCCTCAATCTGCACACACATTGATAGATGGAGAATATGAGATGAAACGTTTAATCGCACTCGCGGTGTTTCTTGCGGGGTCCGGCGTGGGGCTCGTGCAGCCTCTGATGGCCTTCGACAAAGTGGTCATTGTTAGTCATCATCATCATCGCCGGCACCATCATCACGTTGTCGCCGTTGTGAGAGGGTAAAGGTGACACAGCCAGCCGCGCTCAGGCTCTGATTGCAGCTCGCCGACGGCAACTGACGCCGGAGAAACCCTCCCGGCGTCAAGGCGCACGTCGCTATGCGATCCCGAGGCGCTTGAACACGGGGACCTTGGCAAAATCCAGGAGCACCGCAAAGATCGCGGCCGCCGCGAGGGTTCCTCCTGCAACGACCACCGGCACAGGCGCCATGGCGATCCCACAAGTCGCCAGCGTTGACGCGATCAGCAGGTCAATCACAGACGACCCGATGAGCCAGCGGCTGGGAGAAGCGGAGCCCATGCGCTGGCGTTCCCGGTTCGTATAGGTGGTTGCCTGATTGCCGAAGACTATCGCCAGGAAGGCCACGGTTTGCAGCGCTTCGATCCCAGTGCCCAGGCGAAGTCTCGCGATGGCCAGGACGGCGACGCAAAAGACCAGCTCGCAGAAGCCCATAAACACGCCCGCGATCGTCAATTTGCCGATTCGCCAGGCGTTGGGCGTCGGGGACGGCCGCACGTTGTCGGTCGCCAGGGACATACCGAGAAGGTCGCCGGTCAGCATCACGATCACCATCAACATGGGAGTCAGAATCGCGTGGCCGGTCATGACCAGACCCACCGCGAGGAAGAGCACCTGGACAGTTTTCTTGGTCACCGAATTCAGCGCGTAGGTCAGGATGCGCTGGAATGTCACGCGGCCTTCTTTCACGGAAGCCACGATGCCGCCGAGGCCTGGTTTGGTCAGCACGAGTCCGGCCGCTGATTTCGCGACGTCGGTCGCGGTGGACACCGCGATTCCCATCTGTGCCTGGCGCAGTGCCGGTGCGTCGTTGGCGCCGTCGCCGCACATGCCAACTGTGTGGCCGCTCTTCTGGAACGCCTTAACGAGGTTGTACTTTCCCTCCGGCAGGACGCCCGCAAAGACGGCGAAAGTCTCGGGGCGTACGCCGTCGGGGACGGGCCCAGGCGGACAGACCGTTCCATCGAGGCCCACCGCGCGAGCGACGATCTGTGCCGTCGCCGGAGCATCGCCAGTGATCATTACCGTGCGAACGCCCAACGTATGCAGCTCGGTAATGAGCGCCGCCGAATCGGTTCGCGGCGCATCGCTGAGAGCGATGATTCCCGCGAGCTTCATCGCGTCCGGCGGGCCCACCGCGACGGCCAGCACCCGAAAGCCCTGCGCCTCGAGTTGGTCCGCTGTCGTAGACGCATCGGGGGATGGTTGCGCAAGGCCCACGACTGCGGCAAAGGCGCCTTTCACGGCGCGCACCGTGGCGCCACTTGCGTCTACCGCCGCGGCTTCGGACATCTTCGTGGCGGGGTCGAAAGGCACGAATTTGGTCAGTTTCGGCAGATCGGCGGCGGAGGCCTGCGCCGCGGCGGAGCGAATGGCCGCGTCTACGGGATCCTGCCCGCCATCCGAGCTGGCGAGGGCGGCCAATCCCAGAGCGTGCGATTCGTCAAATCCGGGCATGGGGTGGACGGCAGTCACCTTCAGCTGGTTACGCGTCAACGTGCCCGTCTTGTCCGCGCAGAGCACGTCGATGCTGGCCGCTTCATCCACGGCGGAGAGCCGCGTCGGAAGAACGTCGAGCTTCGCCAGAGCCCGCGCGCCGATCGCGGCGGCGAGCGTAAAGGTTGCCGGCAGCGCCACCGGGATAGACGCCAGGACCGCCGTGAGGACCAGGGGAATGATCTCACCGACCGGCATTTTCAGAGCGTAGGCATAGCCAACCAGCAATACGATGATGCCGCCATTAAACAGGGCGAGATTGCGCACCACGCGCAGAACGGCCTTCTGCTGGGAGCTTTCGACGTGCGCGGTGCGAACCAGCTCCGCGGTGCGTCCAAACTTTGTGCGGGCTCCGGTGGCTGTAACTTCCGCGACGGCTTCGCCGCGCCGCACCAGCGCTCCCGCATAGGTTTCAAACCCGGCGCCGGCTTCGATCGGGACGGATTCGCCGGTGAGCATGGACTGATCCAGCAGCACCGAGCCCTCGTTTATTCGCACGTCGGCGGCAACCACGGCGCCGAGCGACAGCTTCACAATATCGCCTGGCACGAGTCCGACAGCAGGCACGGTCGCCCAGAGATTATCGCGGCGGACCGACGCGCTCAGCGCGAGCCGCGACTTCAGCGCGGCGAGAGTCGCCTGCGCGCGCCCTTCCTGGATGAAACCGAGAGCGGCATTGAACGCCAGAAGAACCGCGATGATCGCGCCCTCGACGTACTTGCCGAGGACAATCTCGAGAACGATCGCAGCCTCGAGCATCCAGGGAACCGGCGCCCAGAACTTGGTCAGCGCCCTCCTTAATGGGCTGGATGAGGTGTCGGGAATTGCGTTCGGGCCGGTTTTCTCGAGCCGTTGTCGCGCTTCCTCACTCGTGAGGCCTGTCAAAACCGCGCTCATTCACGTTCCTTCGTGAGCAGCTTGCGGATGGACTTCAATTCCTTTCGCCGTTTCGGGGTGGTTCTGGGATAGGTCATTTTGAGTTCGCCGAGCGCATCCACGACAATTTGGGAAACGATCAACCGCGCATTCTCCTTATCGTCGGCGGGGACCACGTACCACGGCGCGTGATGCGTGCTGGTCGCCTTCAGGCAAGCTTCATACGCCTTCATGTACCCGGTCCAGTACTTCCGCTCGTGAATGTCCGCGAGGCTGAATTTCCAGTTCTTTTCCGGCTCATCGATACGCTCGAGGAATCGCCTGCGCTGTTCGTTGTTCGAGAGGTGGAGGAAGATTTTGACGGTCCGCGTTCCGTTGCGATGGAGGTGGCTCTCCAGATCCACGATGGAGCGATACCGCTCCTCCCAGATGGTTTTCTCGTCGCGTAATTCTTCCGAGAGCCCCTGGCTGCGCAGGATCTCCGGATGGACCCGGACCACCAGCACTTCTTCATACCAGGAACGGTTGAATATGCCAATCTGCCCGCGGGCGGGGAGCCGCAGGTTGGTGCGCCAGAGAAAATCATGTTCGAGCTCTTCGGCGCTCGGCTGTTTGAAACTGGAAACCTGGCAGCCTTCCGGATTCACCCCGGACATAACGTGCCGAATGGCGCCGTCTTTGCCGGCGGCATCCATTCCCTGGAAAATCAGCAGCAACGCATATCGATTGGATGCGTAGTGAAGCTGCTGCAACGCACTCAACGCTTCAACGTGCTCTGCCAGCAGTTCCTGGTAGCGCTTTTTCGACTTGAAGAGCGGCTTCACAATGGTCGGCCACTCGTCAAGTGCAACCTTGTCTCCGGGCCGGACACGGAACTTCTTTGAATTGATTGTCATCTTACTCCGCTATTGTTTTCCAGGCACCCG
>CAYVPZ010000176.1:0-8385 GCA_964453955.1 uncultured Solibacteraceae bacterium
GAGCGCGCCGGGCCCCGTGAACATGCGCCGCTGTAAGTTCCCCACCGCGCCCGGACCGGGTTCCTGAAAGGCCCCCGCCGGAGCATTCACGTATGTTACGGTTCCGTCGGCATTCTCGTGGATACCAAAGTAATCCCGGATCTGTCCCGCGGTCAAAGACGTCGCCACCGTGTTTTCCCCGGAGTCCGCCAGCGACGTAAAGGTGCCGAGACCCGAAACGGCGACTACGTTTCCCGTGGGCGTGGTCACGTATCCGCCCGAGAGCAGCGAGAACGGCGCTCCGGATTGGGCGATGGCGATGCCGCTGACGCTCCATCCGCTCAGAAGCCTGCCGAATAAGCTCCCGGTGGAACTCGGACTCTTGAAAAAGGGAAGATCCCACGTGGCGATGGCTTTGAATACGTTGGTCACATTGAATGGGGATGGCGCCCATTCCATCGAGGGATTGTACAAATTCAGATACGGATCGATGGCCCCCAGCCGGTAATCGTCCATGTTGCTCATGACCTTCGAGAGCACGTAACTGGCATTCAGGCCCAGACCCCTGGCGAGCCGCCGGGACAGCGTCGCTTCCAGGGCATCGTAGCGCGACACGCCAATGGACGACAGCAGATATATCCCCTGCGGCGCCAGGGGATTTCCCAGAAAGTTGTAAACGCCGTTCGTAATGTACCCCTGTCCCTGCAGCCAGCGGCCCAGTTCGGCCGCCTGGCCCGAGAGAATCAGAGACCGCGCGTACAGGTCGGGCTGGCAGTTTTGAAAGCTGAAATTCGCGCACAGACCGCCTCCCGGCACCAGCGGAATACCCTGTGTGGGAGTGCCATTTATTAGAGCGGACTGAACCTGCTCGAAAGCGGATAAATAGGCCGGGGTCATCGTCACCTGCTCGCGGTCCAGAGAACGAGGGCCCTCTTCCAGACGATTGCCCACATAACGCAAGCCGGCCAGGAAGCCCTTCACCTGGGATTCGATGCCCAGGTTCCAGTATTTTACATTCGGCGATGGCAGGTGCGGATCCACGGCATATACGGGTCCGGGCTCCTGATGGAAGCTGTTCGCGAATGACAGGAGCGCGGGCAGCGTCAGGCTTGGCAGCGTCGGCACCGGCGTCGCAGGCGCTTTCGATAGCGCAACCGGGCTACCGAGGCCGGTGGACACGTTAAAGCTCTGGAACGGATTCTCCAGAGCGTAGATGCTCATGTTGGTGAGAAGATCGTCATTGAAATGGCTGAGGCTGGTGCCGCCGCGCACCACCAGCGGCAGCTTCTCCAGCGGCTTCCAGGCAAGGCCAACATACCCGTCCCATGGGTCGGTATCCTTCCGGGTGAAGGGGTGGTCAGCCGAAGCGAAGGCAAACGTCATCTGCTTGTTATAGACCGACTCCGCCGTGATGCCCGAGAGGACGGGAATGATGGCGGCGCCGGTTTCTTCGTCCGCCGGAGAAAGGTAGTCGTACCTCATTCCCAGGGTGATCGACAGAGAACGAACCGGCTTCCAGGTATCCTGGAGGTAAGGCGCAATCATGTGTGAGGTCAGGATGCTGCGCGCCGAAGATCCACTCGAGTAGCCGGAAGTGGGTGAAGTGATGTTGAACCGCTGATCGGTCTCTACAATGGTGCCCTGGGCGATGTCGTTGACCGCGTAGCGCGGCACGGTCAGCGAGTCCAGCGGCCCGTCATTGAAACCATCCGACCTCAGAAAATACTGCTGAAACCAGAGGCCGCCCTGCAGGAAGTGTTTGCCGGCCACCCACGTCAGGTTGTCCTGATAACTGTGCAGGCGATCCTTGCGCTGCTCCGGGTCGATGCCCGTCATCGGCTGGCTGACTGGAATATTCGGTTCGTCCAGGATGGCGATGAAGTCAAACTGGGAGCGCAGCGAGTTGCGAAAATCGAGCTCCGACAGGCTGGCGCCGACTTGCAACTCATTGGTGAGCCGGGGAGTTGGCGACCAGCGCCAGGAAGCAGCGAAAAACAGCGAAGAGGCGCCGAGGGTGGTGGTTGGTTGAAGCCCGAAGACCGCGGAGTCGGCGGGATCGTCGGTCGAACGGTTACTGCCCGCCAGCGTCAGCCCCAGGCTCTGCCGGGACGAAAGAAGGTAATCCAGATGAGCCATTCCCACGCCGCCAGTGCCTCCGTTGTTCTGCGTCCCCCGATACGTGCCCGATGGATCGGATGGGATGAGTGCGAGCACCTTTCGCATCAGGGGATCCTCGCTGGAAAGCGGACTGACGGGCACCTGCCCCGTGCGGGTGACCGTGGAGCTGTCCAGATCGGCCTCATAGTTCAAGAAGAAAAACAGCCGATCTTTCCGCAGCGGGCCCCCGAAGGTCCCTCCTGGCTGAGTGATGTTCGTGGTGGCAGGCGTGTTCCGGCTGTTGTCGGTCCAGTACTGTGACGCGAGACCGTTTGGAATCTCAAGCGCGTACACGGAACCATGGAACGCGTTGCTTCCTCCCGGCGCGGTAAAGGCTGCCTGAGCGCAACCGCAGCCGTCGATGGCGCCGGTTACGACGGCCAGTTCGCTTACCTCGCCGGTTCGGAGCAGGAGCGTTGTCGAATCCAGACCGTTGCCGCGGGTTACGGTTTCCTCCAGATTCACGCCCTCATAGGCGAGGTTCGCGAGCGAAAAGGACTCACCATCGATGGCCAGCGGAGCACGGCCGTTTGTCTGAACGCCGGGGAGTGTTTCCAGCAGATAAAAGGGATCCCGGCCGGGGAGTGGCAAGCTCTGCACCTGGCCCTCGTCCACGTGGAACGCGACTTCAACACCGGCTGCTTGCGACGGTTGATCGGGAGCCTCCGGCTGCGGCACCTGCGCGGCCCCAGCGGGCGTGAGATGGATTGGTGGTAGAGAAGTCTGGGTGGCCAGATCGACCTTGACGTTCTTCAGCGTGAGCCTCTCAAAGGAGGGAGCTTCCACCGTGAGGTCGTAAACGGAGGGCCTCAGAGCGGAGAAAAGAAACGTACCCGCGCGGGAAGTGACAGTGGAAGAGTAGATACCCGCCCATTCCCGCAACGAAAGCGTCACCTGTGCACCGGGTATGACCTTGCCGGCCGCGTCCTCAACGGTCCCGGACAGTCTTCCGGTGCTCTGGGCAGCCAGCGGACTCTGCAGGAGCAACGACATTCCAATGGCTGGGAGGATCGGGAAGATTCTCGACACCCCTACCATTGTGTACGCGGCCAGACGCAGCAGCCGAAGGGGCTTAATGGAGGGAGTCGATTGCACCTCGTGCGACACTTCCAAACTTACTCGGTCCAGCCGCCTGCGGCAAGTGGCGCATCACCAACACCCCGGATTCAACCGACGCGATCCGTCAGACGGCAAGCGCTTTGCTGGGCAATTCGCGTCAAAGAGCCCCGTTATCCCTGGGGATATCGGTAGCGTCGTGACGGTCACGGGAGGGCTGCCGCGTTCAGAGGTCTCCGTTGTAGGTTTGCCCAACTCAAAGCAGCAGCGGCTTCCGCGTGTCCAACCGCTATGATCGAGAGGTGCGAATTCAGCCGTTCCTGGCCAGCCGCTGGATCAAGGCGGCGGTCTTCATGGCCTGTCTGGCCCCCGCGGCACTCCTGTATTGGCGTTGGGATAACCACTTGCTCGGACCCAACTGGATGACGGCTTGGCTGCTGCTGACAGTCTTTAGCGGGTTGATGGTGGCCGTCCATGGTGAAGAACTTCGTGATCGGTTCTTGCGCGCGCTCGTCCTGTTTGGCGTGGCCCTCACCGTCATTACGGAGTCGCTCGGCGCCTTCGACGCGATTCGGCGCGGTCCGCTGATTCTGTGTTGGAGCGCAGTTCTTTCGATAGCGCTCGTTTTTGCGATAAGGCAACGATTCCGCCTCTCCCCAATCTCTCTGGACATCGATCCCGTCGTGCTGATCTGTTCGGCCGGTATCGTTGTAGTACTAACGCTCACCGCGGTGACTGCCGCTTTCAGCCCGCCGAACAGCGCCGACGCCATGGCTTATCACATGCCCCGCGTCGTCTACTGGGCGGAAGAATCGAGTGTGCGGTTCTTTCCGACGCAGTACCTCAACCAGATCATGTTACAGCCGCTGGCTGAATACACGATGCTGCACACCTACGTGCTTTCGGGAGGCGATCATTTGGTCAACTTCGTGCAGTGGTTCGCATCGCTTGCGAGCATCATCGCTGTCTTGTCGGTAGCCCGGATGTTTGGTTCCGAAAAACGGGCGCAGGCAATAGCGGCCCTCTTCTGCGCGACCATCCCGGCCGGGATCCTGGCGAGCTCCGGAGCCAAGAACGACTACTGGTTGGCAATGTGGCTCGTTGCCGCAATCTATTTCGCGCTCCGCTTCACCAAAACTCATCGCCTCGCCGACGCTCTGTTCCTCGGCGCGGCTCTCGGTCTGGCCCTACTCACGAAAGCGACAGCCTATCTCTTCGCTCCCTGGCCTGTCGCTGCAGTCTTCCTCGCTCGGGCAGGCACGTCTCGAAGGCGACTCGCGGCTGGCGCTCTTATCGCCGTAACCGGCGGCCTCGCCCTCAACGTGCCGCAATATGTCCGGAATTACGGATTGAGTGCGTCGATCATGGGTTTTGATTCAGCCCAGGGCGATGGGATTTTTCGTTGGCGGAACGAGACATTTGGCTGGAAAGAGACCGTATCGAACATGTTGCGGAATCTCTCCGAGCAACTGGGCGCCCGTAGTGCCACGTGGAATGAGGGCGTCTACCACTTCGTATTGGAAGCGCACGAGCGTTTAGGCATCGATGTTAACGATCCTGGGACGACTTGGCGATGGAGTTCTTTTGCGTCTCCCCGGAACGCTAACCACGAAGCCAATGCGCCGAATGGCTGGCACTTCGCCATTAGTCTGGCGATCCTGTGTTTTCTAATTCTGCAAGCACTTCGCCGCCGCGAGTGCGAGCGCCCGCTGTATGCGCTCGCACTTTTCTGCGCATTTGTCGCTTTCTGCGCTTATCTTAAATGGCAGCCGTTCCTGGCCCGGCTCTTGCTTCCGCTGTTCGTCCTTGGCGCGCCGCTTGCTGGCGTGATCGGCGAAATCGGCGGACACGCATTGGGACCGGTCCGGCGATGGTTGACCCAGTTGGTTCAGCTTTTGATCTGCCTGTTTCTGTTGAGCAACGCCAGGCTTCCGCTGCTTGAGAACTGGGTCCGGCCGCTCAAGGGGCCGATGAGCGTTCTCCACACACCCAGGAGCGTTCAGTACTTCGCGGACATGAGTCAATGGAACATCCAGGCTTCGTACGGGAAGGCAGTTGCCCTCCTCGGTAGTTCGAACTGCGGCGTAGTCGGAATCGATATAACGAACCTGCAACTGGAGTATCCTCTTCAAGCGCTGTTGCGCGACAGGAAGCCCGAAGTCGGGTTCATCCACACAGGCGTACAGAACGCTTCTGCCCGATACTCGCAACCAATCGACGCACATCCGTGTGCCATTGCATGTCTTGATTGTGTCGGCGATCTAAAGCGGCTACGGCTGTACGCGGGTTTTCAGACCGCCACGCGCATCGATAGGCTCGTGGTCCTCTTCCCGACGCGTGTCCCTCGGCCATGATCAAGACGTGCGAATTCAGCCTTTCCTGACCAGCCGCTGGACCAGGGCGGCGGGCCGTGCCCCGCGTCGATTTCGGGCTGGTGGGCCGAGCCCCCGCGGTCTCGCCTAAATCCACCATCTCCAACAGAGTGCCGTCCGGGCATAGCGTCCTTTTGCACGGGGCATTCTCCGGACTCTTCCCCCGAGCTGCGCTGCACACGACCATGCGAAGGCACTTCCGCGGCTTATGGTCGGAGATCTTCCTTCCAGCCGGTCCAGCCGTTGGACGGTGAGGTCGTAAACGGAGAGCCCAGAGCGGAGAAAAGAAACGTACCCGCGCTGGAGGTGATGGTGGAAGAGTAGATACCCGCCCATTCCCGCAGCGAGAGCGTCACATGTGCACGGGTAGACCTTGCCGGCAGCGTCTTCGATGGTCCCGGACAGTCTTCCGGTGCTCTGGGCAGCCACCGGACTCTGCAGGAATAACGACATCCCAATGGCCGGGACAATCAGGAAGATTCTCGACATCGTCACATACGCGCCGGTTCCAGCCTTGGCACCAGCAGGTGCAGGATCGCAAGAGCCAGCAGATACATGAAGCCGAGGACGAAGAAGACCGGTCCGTAGGCGCTGTGCGAGAACCTGAGCCAGTAGCCGACGGCGGGCGCCACCAGCATGCCGCCCACCGAGCCGCCCATTTGTCCTAACCCCACCACCGATCCGACCGCCGACCTCGGGAAGACATCGGAGGCCACCGTAAACAGGTTTGCCGACCAGCCCTGGTGCGCCGCCGTGGCCAGGCTAAGCAGCGCCACGGCCACCCAAAGGCGCCCGTTCGCGAACTGCACGAACACCACCGGCACTACCGCCAGAGCGCACACCAGCATCACCGTTTTTCGCGCCGGAGTTACCGCCCAGCCGCGCTTAAGCAGGGCGCCCGAAAGCCAGCCTCCTCCAATGGAACCGACGCTCGATGCCGCATAGACAATCACCACCGGCGGGCCGAGCTGGCTGAGATTGAGATGGAATGCCTTGTTGAGATATCCGGGCACCCAATACAGGTAAAACCACCACACCGGGTCGGTCAGGAACTTGGCGATGAGGAAACCCCAGGTCTGGCGTTTCCCGATTACCTGCGCATAAGGAACCTTGCCTGAGGGCGCTTCGCGGTCCGATTCGATGAGCGCGTGTTCCGCTTCCGAAAGCAGGCTGTGTTCCGCGGGCTGCCGGTACAGGAGAAGCCAGGAGACGATCCAGACGATGTCCAGCGAGCCGGTGACAACGAAGGTCCAGCGCCAGCCGAAATGCCAGGCGACGAAGGGAGCGATGGTGGCGCCGGCCATGGTGCCGACATTGGTTCCGCTGTTGAAGATGCCGGTGGCCAGCGCGCGCTCGCGGCGGGGGAACCAGTCGGCCACGGCTTTGACGGCCGCGGGGAAGTTGGCGGCCTCGCCCAGTCCCAGCCCGAAGCGGGCCAGGCCGAATTGCAGGGCGTTGCGCGCCAGCGCGTGCGACATGGAGGCCAGGCCCCACACGGCGGCGGCCAGCGCGTAGCCGGTTCGCGTGCCCAGCCGATCGATAACGCGGCCGGAAATGGGCGTCATGATCGCGTACGCCGCCATGAATCCGAACACCACCCAGCCGTAGTCGGATTCGCTCCAGCCGAGATCCTGGGCGATCACCGGCTTCAGAAAGCCGAGCACCTGGCGGTCGATATAGCAAAAGCTGGTGGCGGCGAAAAGCAGTCCGCAGATATACCAGCGCAGGTGGCTGACGGTGTGCTTCGCCATGGAAGAGCTCGTTTCAGAATACTATCTTCACGGCGGAATATACTCGTTGCAGGGTGAGTGTGTTCCTTGCGTGCGGATCGGCCACCGCGGACCTCGACCTTCGCCCGGCGTTCTTTGCGGCGCTGGATGCGCTGGGCGAGCGGCGGCGAGTGCTGGTGTTGCCGCCCGATTTCACCCGCTTCCACTCGCGCGCCGGCGAACTGACCGAACTCGCCTGGCAATACTACGGCGACCGCCTGACCGACATCCTCCCCGCGCTGGGCACGCACTCAGCGATGACTGCGCCCGCGCGCGAGAGAATGTTCGGGGCCACGCCGCCCGGCCTGTTTCGCGTGCACGACTGGCGGCACGGCGTGGTGACTCTGGGCGAGGCGCCCGCCGAATTCATCGAGGAACAATCGGAAGGCCGGCTCCACTATTCGTGGCCCGCGCAGGTGAATCGCCTGCTGGTGGAGGGAGGGTTCGACCTGATTCTCTCCATCGGCCAGGTGGTTCCGCACGAAGTGGCCGGCATGGCCAACTACAACAAGAATGTGTTCATCGGCACGGGTGGGCCGCTGGGCATCCACCGCAGTCATTTTCTGGGAGCGGTGTATGGCATGGAGCGGATCATGGGCCGGGCGGACAACCCCGTGCGGCGCGTGCTGAATTACGCCGCGGACCACTTTGCCCGGCAGCTTCCCATCGTCTATGCGCTCACGGTGGTGGAGAAGGACGACGGCGGCCGCCTCGCCACGCGCGGCCTGCGGTTCACGCAGGCGTACGCGGCCAACCCGCTTTGCTCACCCACCCGCGCCAGCATCCTCACCGGCCAGTATCCCGCCCGTATCGGCATCACCGCCCCGGCCTGTCACTTGCCACAGGTGCAGCTTGAGAAACGACTTGCCAAGGGCAATCCGAACATGAGGGCACTCAACGCCGACAGCCTCACGCGGCTGACGCCGGAGTACTTTACGTTGGCTGCGGCGATGCACGAAACGGGCTACGCCACGGCGCATTTCGGCAAGTGGCACCTCGGCTTCAACCTGCCGCAGAACAAGGATGAACGTTATGAGCCGAAGGACCGGGGA
>CAYVPZ010000177.1:0-8372 GCA_964453955.1 uncultured Solibacteraceae bacterium
GCGGGCTGGCGGCATCCGGCGAGGTTCGCGCCTTCACGGTTCTCACCATGGCCGTCTGCTTCTCCGTGTCAAGCCGCACCACATTGCCGGCCACCGGATCGAAAATGGTGATCATCGTTTGGGCCGGCCGGCCGTTCATCGCGGGACTGACGGTCTCCGTGCGCACGCGGCCCTGGTTGTCGCGCCAGACACTGGTCTGTTCCTGCCGCTGGATTTGATTCCCGTTGGCGAGGGTCTGGGTATGTGTCACCACCTCCACCGCCGAGTACGGCGCGCCCGTTACCGGTGTCCTGCCCACCGGCCCGACCATGCCGAAACCAAAGCCGCGGTCTCCTCCTCCCACAAAACGGCCCTGCGCGGGCAGCATCGCCGCCGCCAGCAGGGCCAGAAAAGCGATCCTCGCTGAATACTTCATCGGTCTGCTCCTTTAGTCCTCTAAAACTCCGTCACTGTCTCGTCCGTCACGCGAACCGCGCGCGGAAATCCGTCTTCTCCCACGACGACGTCGGCCATCACCGGGGCCTCGCCGAGCCCGCTGACCGGCAGGCCCATGCGGACCAGCGCCGCCGGCTCCAATTCCTCGCGAACCACGCTCACAAATTCGCCCGAGGCAAGGGGCGGGGCGTAAGGCACGTCCACAAAGCCCTCCTCCGACGCCTCGCTGGGAAGCGCCGCCATCGCCACTACGGTCTCCACCGGCTTCACTCCATCCCGATGCCGCACGGTTTGCAACGCGACAACCACCAGGAACACCGCTGCCGGGACCGGAACCCAGCGCAGCCAGCGCCAGCGGTTGGCCCGGCGCTGCCGCTCGAACTCCCGCATCACCAGATCGAGCCCGCGTTGCGGCGGACGATGCGGCGCCGCCCGGTCGGTCAGAATCTGCAGTTCGCGCGTCAGCACGCGCTCGTTGCGCCAGCGTCCGGCGCAGCTCGGACAGGCGGAAAGATGCTCCCGCAGCGCCGGACCCGGAGCGGCTCCGGAGCGCGCGTTATCCACCAGCCGGGATGTCCACAACCCGCAGTTCGTCATTGTCACCTCGCACTCGCCTGAAAGCTCGGGGCCTTGAGCGGCGTGAGCTTCGCCGATAACAGCAGCCGGGCCCGGTGCAAACGCGAGCGCACCGTCCCGGTCGGGCATTCCATCAGACGCGCCGCTTCCTCGTAACTCCGTTCTTCCAGATCGCACAGCACCACGGCGTCCCGATAGCCCGCCGGCAACTGGGCCAGCGCCTCGTACAACGCCGAGGTTCGCTCGTCGTCAATCAACTCGCTCAGCAGATCCTCGCTCGAGAGCGGCTCCTCATCCGCGGCGATCCTGGCCGTGCGGGACATCTCGCGAAGCAGATTCCGCGCCAGCCCGTACAGGTACGCCTCCAGCGACCCGCGCCTCTCGTCGAAGCGGCCCCCCGCCCCGATCAGCCGCAGGAACACCTCCTGCGTAACCTCTTCCGCCACCGGCCGGCGGCCCGACGCATAGAGCGCATACCGGTAAATGCGCGTGCCCAGCCGTTCATACAACTCGGCCAGCGCTGCTTTATCGCCGCCTCGCATTCGCCGATAGAGCTCTTCGTCGGTTGGTCGCATTCTGGCGGTCGTACTGCATTGCGCTGGAGCAGTCAAAAAGTTCCCGTTCCTGCGCAATTATTTTCGAATCCCCGCATCCCCTATCATAGAAAAATGGGCAGAATGTTATCCTCCCGCTGGCGTCCCGCCGCTGGCCGCCCGGTGGCAACCGCGGGGATGCCCATAACTCCAGCGGTGGTTGGCAAGCCGGTCCGCCTCGCCCCGGCCAGTCCGGTGGCGGACGTTTCCCCGGACGCCGGCCGGCTCAATGCCCTCGAAAACAATCCACTTCGAAAACTGGCATTCTACTTTGGCCTCGCTCTACTGTTTACCGAACTTACCGTGCTGCACGAGCTCGCCGCCGACATCCTCGGCTTCAATCCTTACCTCTTATATATCGTCGCTCCCCCGGCCCTGCTCTGCGGTCTCTTCACCGGCAGCGTGCAGCGCACGTTCCGGTATCGGGCTCCTTACTACTGGCTGGCCTTCTACGCCTGGATGGCCCTCGCCACCCCGTTCAGCCATTGGCGGGGAGGTTCGTTTGGCCGTGTCGTCGACGGCCGCATCAACCTGATGCTCCTGGTCGTCGTGGGCGGCCTCATCCTGAGCTGGAAAGATGTACGGGTGGTGTTCTACACAATTGCCGCCGCGGCCGTCGTCAATCTTCTGACCGCCCGGTATTTCATGAGCATGTCCGGCGGGCGAATTTCGATCGGGCTCGAAAGTTTCTCCATTGCCAACTCCAACGACCTGGCCGCGCAGTTGCTTCTGTTGCTTCCCTATCTGTTGTTTATCACCATGGACCAGCGGCGCAATATCGTCATTCGGCTGGCCCCGTTTCCACTCATCGCCTACGGCTTATGGGTGGTGCTGGGCACCGCCTCGCGCGGCGCTCTCATAGGGCTCGCGGCCGCCATCCTGTTTCTGCTTTGTCTTGGTTCCATGAAACAGCGGCTGGCCGCCGTGGCGGGTGGTCTTGGCGTGGCCCTCCTGGTGTTTGTTTTCCTGCCCGGAACGGCCCGGACGCGCCTCGGATCGTTGTTCGGCGAGCAACATGAAGAGGCCGAGGAATCGGAGGCCTCGCGCAGCTATCTGTTCGAGAAAAGCCTTCTGTACACCGCCCAGCACCCCCTTTTCGGCGTGGGTCCCGATCAATTCTCCAACTATGAGGGAGGCGCCAGCGTGGCGGAAGGACGCGTGGGCAACTGGCACGACACGCACTGTTCGTGGACTCAGGTCTCCAGCGAATGCGGCATCCCCGCGCTGATCTTTTACCTGGCCGGTCTGGGGTCCGCGCTTCTTCTGGTGCTGCGCACTTTCCGCCGCGCCCGCGAGCAGGGCCAGCTTGAAATCGCCAATGCGTGTTTCTGTTATCTGTTGGGAATGGCCGGCTTCCTGGTGGCCATCACTTTTCTGTCCAACGCCTATCGCTACTACGTGCCCGTGATGATCGGTCTGGCCGTTTCCATGTGCTTTGCCGCCCGCCGGCAAATGGACTCCGGTGCCCGGTAGCATAGCCTGTGTCCCAGCCCCGAAAATACCCGGAGATTATCCAAGGCCCGCGAGCACGTCTCCCGCGAGTGCTGAAAACTCTGGTCGCTCCTCTCCGCCGACCGGTCAGTTGGGCGTTGCAGCGAGGCGTGCTGCCGCCGAAGGTCCGCACCGTGCTGCCATGGACATGGTGTTTCGGGTCCTTCACCATCCGGGGCGAGGGAGTTGCATGCCGCTATCAATCGAATCCGGTGGATACCATCGGTCAAACGATTTTCTGGTCGGGCCTGCGCGCGTGGGAGCGGGAAACGCTGCCGGTCTTCCTGAGCCGAATCCGAGCGGCGCACTGTTTCGTGGACATTGGCGCCAATTGCGGCATTTACACCATGCTGGCCTGTGCGGCCAACCCGCGGATCCAGGTGCTGGCGGTGGAACCGGTTCCGAAGCTCTATAAATGCCTGGAAGCCAATGTGCGATTCGGCCACTACGAAGAGCGAGTCCATCTGGCCCAGGTGGCCGTTTCCAAATCGAACGGTCGGGCGCAGTTTCACGAAAGCATCGACCCGACCATGGGAAGTTTGCTGACGTCAGGGTACCAGGGCAAGCCGGGAATGTTGATTGATGTTGCCACCACCACGCTCGACCATTTACTGGCCGAAACCGCTCTGGTCCCCGACTTCATCAAGATCGACGTGGAGAGTTTCGAAGACGTGGTGCTGGAGGGAGCAGATTATGCGCTCTCCTATTACCGTCCCGCGCTGGTCCTCGAAGCCAATCCGGACGGGCCGTACCGAAGGCTCACCGAAATCCTCACGAGCTATGGCTACGCCTTTTATCATCTGCTGGAGCAGGGGCCGGTTCTGAAAGGGCGCATCGAGCCGAACGGCTGGGACTTCCGAAACTGGCTGTGCACTCCGAAACGGTAGTCAATCGGAACTACCGCCGTCGAGCAGAGCGAGCAGATCGGCGGTTCGCGCCTGCCAGGTGAAGTGAAGCCGCAGAAACTGCTGCGCCTTTTCGATCTCCGCCGCTAATAATTCGGGGTGTTCCAGACAACGAATCACAGCATCGGCAAAGTCGTTTTCATTTATGGCGACAATGACGGCCTGTCTCAACTCCGCCGGCAGGAATTCGGCGGCGAGCGGAGTTCCCACAATGGGCGTTCCCGCCACCATGGACTCGAGGACCTTGTTCTTGAATCCTCCGCCGGAAACCAGGGGAGCCACATAGAGGCTCGCCTGCGATAACTCTTCGATCATGTCGGGCACCCAGCCGGTGACACGAACCGCCTCGCTCTGCCGCGCCTTCAGTGCGTGC
Organism: uncultured Solibacteraceae bacterium; assembly: GCA_964453955.1. Lineage (GTDB taxonomy): Bacteria > Acidobacteriota > Terriglobia > Bryobacterales > Bryobacteraceae > CAWACP01. The sequence continues at coordinate 4,374 of CAYVPZ010000177.1, forward strand.
GCCGGGTTCGCGCCGGCAATCACCAGGTGAACCCCGGGCCGTCGTTTTCGCACGAGCGGCAAAACACGATCGATAAACCAGACAGCGCCCTCGTAATTAGGCGGAAAGTCCATTCTTCCGCTGAACACAAGCCGGTCTTCGATTCTCGCCCGGCTCCCGGATTGACCGGCGCTCTCAATGCCGTTGGGAACGATTCGCAAATCGCCGGCCGCAGGGCACAGCCGGTGGAAAACCCGCTGATCCCGCTGGGAAACCACCAGGCTTGCATGCGCCAGTCTGGGATAATACCTTTCCGCCAGGAAAGAGATGACCATTCCATAAAGCCCGCCGGGAATCTCGCTCCAGCCTCCCGAACGAATCGACCGCAGCACAGACCTCCCGTAGAAAAGCGCGTAGGAATCGCACCAGTCGATGACCACCCGTGTAACCTGGGCGAGGTCGGGGAGGCAAATAAGATAATCCCGGTTGCTGATAATACAAGCGCTGGCTTTGTACCGCCCCACCAGGGCAAGTATCTCTTCTTTGGGCGCCGCCTGTTCTCTGGCCATAAACCGGTTGCGCAGGCTGGGAAAGATGAGAAGTCGGCTGAACGCGTTGCGAACCCCGGTGGCGCGATAAGGGCGAAGTTCCGAGAACCCGTCGATCCAGCCGCCTTCCATCAGGCGTCTCAGTTCATCGTGGTCGGGATTAGAGACGGCAAAGTGTACGGAGAAGCCTGCGTGGCGCAGCCATCTGGAAAAATTGAGGTACCGGAACGTGGCGCCGTTTGGACCAAGAGGAAGACTGAGTACCCATAGCAAAGACCGGCCGCCCGTTGCGGACGGCGGCGGACCAACCCTCATCCATGGCCTCCATGAACGACTATACACGGCCTAAGTGTTTTTCCGGGTGATTCCACCGAGCCGCCAACGTCAGAGAGCGGAGGCAACAATCATGTTCGCCTGATCAGACGGCAGCGAACAACCGCCGTGGTAAGCTCGCGCGTCAGGCGGTTGTGCAGGCGGCGCAGCTTCCGGATGGGAACAAAATCGAGGCTGGCGAACTGGAAGGGGCTGTCCGCGATCAACTCCTCGAATTTCGTGATGATCATCCGATTCAACCCACCGGCCACCTCGCCGAACCGTGTCGCCCCATCCGTCATAAACGTGGACCGCCAGCGGATCAGGGCCTGCTCGCTGAATAACAGATGGGACCATGGGAAAACGGAGAACAGATGACCGCCCAGCGGGTGGTACCAGGTTGGTCCGAAGCTCACCAGCACCTCGCCGGCCGGCTGCAGCAGAGTGTTCATGGTGCACAGGATTCCAGCGGGGTCGGCGAAGTGCTCGAAGGCGTCCACCGAAACGACGATGTCCGCGAGCTCCTGCGTCGAAGAGACGAAGCTGCACCTTGCCTGAACGCCCGCGCTACGCGCTTTGTGTCTGGCGGCGCCGAGAACGTCCTCGCGGATATCGACACCGATCACCCGGCGGGCCCCTCTTCGCGCCATCTCCACGGCGTCGCATCCTTCGCCGCAGCCGAAGTCGATAACCACTTTCCCGGCGATCCGCGTGAAGAAGTCATCGCCCATTAAAACCGCGAGCTTCGATCTGCCTTCATACGCGGGGCTATCGAAGCAGCCGGGGGCGCCTGGAGAGATCTTCTTCAGGACTCGAAATTGAATGCTCGTGAGTATAACTCTTTAGTGGCGGCCTGCCCGGGTTTTTCTCGCTCACTGAATCGTGGCTATCACCGGATCGCTCTGCGCCAGGATCTGACCGCGGGCGCCGAGGTACTGGAACTGCACCACGGGTGAACCCTGCCGGGCATCCGCGGGCACCAGACACGGCGATGAGGGACAGGCAACCGTGCTCTTTGCCCCGCTCGGCTGCGTGACCAACGCCGCCACGCTAACGGCGTTCGGCACGCTGGCCAGATTGAAACCCGCAGTTGCCATACGGTTCTTTGGCGGAGTCACCCCGCCCAGCCGCACCGCCGGCCACTGGTGCGCCATGCCCATGCCGAAGAAGAACCCGGTCCACTTCCCCCCGTGGATGTTGGCGTCGTTCAGGTTCCCGTTGGGGGAATCGCACGTGTCGCCGTCCGATGGCGCGTAAAAGCCTCCGGCGGTGTAGGCTGGGTTGCCATAGCAGGAGCCGTACGCCGTATCTCCCCACATCACCGCCTGCGGAGACCCGCCCTCGGCATCGTGGTAGGACCTCATGCTGGCGCTGTTCTCAGCCGACAGCACCCGTTCCGCCGTCTTGTTGTAGTCCGTGTAGGCGTCCACGTCGGAGTAGCACGAGCCGTTGCCCATGCTCGCGGGCGTGATGGGTTCGCACATGTTCATCACCCGCGAATAATAGAATCCGTTTGTGATCGGGTCGAACCCGGTGCTCTTTTCCCAGGCTCCGGCGAGTCCAAACAGACTCGCAAAGTTGCTCGCCAGCGTAGGGTTGCCGTTCACCGAGGCCGCATCGGACCCCCATCGCAGCCCGTGCTGCTTCACTCCCAGCATGAAAGGCTGCGTGGCGTACCCGGCGACATTCGCCACGTAGCCGTAGTACGTTCCGCTCGGCCCGTCCCACGGCCGATTCAGCGTGATCTGCGACAAGCTGTTCCACGTACACGACCAGTTCTCTTTCAGCATGCCGTCGTTGTTGTTCATCGCGAAGGTCAGTGCATTGGTGGTGTTGTCAATCACCCACGTGATGAAGCCCGTGTCCCCCTGCCACACGGCCGAGTGATTCAGCGTGATCTGGTAGGCGGAGCTGAGCGTGTAGGATGCCCATTGCGTGAACGGCGTTCCGTTGCGGGTTCCACTGATCGCAATCCTCGTGCCGGTTACGAATCCCGACCCGTTAATGACCCCCAAGCCGTTCGTGGCCGATCCCGAGCCGGATGCAACTCCCGAACAAAGCCCGGCCGGCGGAATCGCCGTCCCCGTCCCCGTCGAGCTGCCCTGCGTAAACGCGATCTGCGTGCCGTAATTATTGAAGTACGATCCGTTGGCCCACGAGTTGTCCGCACCCTTGCAGGCATTTTCGCGAGAGTACCAGTTGGCCAGGGGCGTCTGCCACTGTGCCGGCGATGGATCGAACAGCGCGGCCAGCGACAACCACGCGCCGCCGTATCCGGTGTCCCGGTTGTCCCCGGCCGTGTTACAGTTCGATCCGCTCCCGTCGGCAGCCACATAGGTCACCCCCCATGAGGCGAAGCCGCGCAGATCGGTCCATTGCGCCTGATGGCCGGTAGTGGAAAACAGGGCATCCGCCACGCCCCCGATGGCCAGCCCACCGCTGAACAAAGGCGAACCAACCACGCTGCCGAAGATCATGGGCATTCTCGTCCACATATCCCCGATCATGTTGGCTGCCGTCTGCGCCATCGTCAGCCCCGACCGCAGGTACAGCGCGCGATGGGCCAGATCCTCGCCATAAAAATCCAGCCCGCCCGTGGACGACTGATTGAGCCACCAGCTCTGGTCCATGTAGGTGTACGCCAAACCGGATGCCGCGACGCCGTCCAATCCCACCGCATCCCAGTACGGCGCCAGATACAAGGAATCATCCGACTCGCACCCGTAAGGATTGGGCCACCATCTCTTCGCGTCCGAGCCGTCGTTGGGCCGGGCATAATGCAGAACGGCGTACCGCGAACTCGTGGCATTTGTCGATATGATCTGATACGAGTACGAACCGCTGTCGGCGTCCGCCGGGAACGGCCTCGACAACGTGATGTCCGTTGCATCGGTCACGGTCTGGATGGGCGCGAGAAAGACAAACGGAACGCCGCCATGCGTGGCTGACACGCGCAGCTCGTAACCCGTAACCACAGCGGGCGATGCCCAGCTTGTGCCCGTGCCGACGATGCTCGCCGAACCCGCCGTCAGCGTAACCGTGCCCGTGTTGTAACTCGCCAGGCCCACGGGAGAATGCGGGCCGCCCTGGCAGAGCGTGGTCAGAAAGTGCGTGCCGGAACCGGTGAGCGAAAGGGTGGCATTGGACCCCTGTGGAAACG
>CAYVPZ010000178.1:0-8315 GCA_964453955.1 uncultured Solibacteraceae bacterium
GCCCACGGCTGTTTCTGATCGATTCCTTCGGCTTCGTCTTCCGGGCCTACCACGCGCGCGCGCGCGCCGCCGCCCCGCCCATGCGCACCAGCACCGGCCTCTCCACCGAGGCTATCTTCATCTTTCACAATATGCTGCGGAAGCTCCGCGCTTCCTACCAGCCCGACTATATCGCCGCGGTGTTCGAAAGCGGCCCCAGCTTTCGCGAGCAGGAGTTCGCCGAGTACAAAGCCAACCGCACCGAAATGCCCGACGACCTGCGCGAACAGATCCCCTGGATTCGCCGGTTGCTGGACGCCATGAACGTGCCCGTGCTCGAATACCCGGGCTTCGAGGCCGACGACGTGATCGGCGCGCTGGCCCGCAAGGCTGAGACCGACGTGGACGTGGTGATTGTTTCCAGCGACAAGGACATGCTGCAACTGGTGGACGACCGCGTCTCCATGTACAACCCGGTGAAGGAAGATATCTGGTACGACCCCGCCGCCACCGAAGCCTTCATGGGCGTGAAGCCTATGCAGGTGGCCGACCTGCTGGCGCTCAAGGGCGACACCGTTGACAACATTCCTGGCGCTCCGGGCATCGGCGACAAAGGCGCGCGCGATCTGATCGCTCAGTTCGGCAGCGTCGAAGCGGCGCTCGATCGCGCCTCCGAGGTGGAGCGGAGAATGTACCGCGAGAGCCTCGAAAACAACCGCGAGCGCATTCTGCTCAGCAAGCGCCTGGCCACCATCGACACCAGCGTGCCCGTGGAATTCTCGCTGGACGCGCTGAAGACCCGCCAGCCGCACGTCGACGACCTCCGCCAGGTTTATAAGGAGCTGGAGTTCTTCAGCCTGGTGCGCGAACTGGGGCCCGCGGAGGACTCCGCCACGCGCGATTATGCGACGTTCGAAAACGCCGAAGACCTGCACGCCTGGGTGGCCGCCCTTCCCGAGGACGCGGTGCTGGCGGTCTCCATCGATTCGGCGGCCGAAGGCGAGCTCCCCATCACCACCGTGGGCTTCTCCGCGCAACCGGGCGAAGGCCGTTCGTTTGACGCCGCAATGATCGGCGAGGTGCGCGCACTGCTCGAAGACCCGGGGCGCCCCAAGGCCGCGCACGACACCCGCGCCACGCTGGCGAAGCTGACCGAGCTCGGCGTCGACGGAAAAGGCTTCGTGCACGACGTGATGCTCTACGCGTTCCTGCTGTCGGCCGATCCGTCGGGCTGTTCCGCCGAAGCGCTGGCCGAGCGCCATCTGGACCGCAAGCTTCCGCGCGCCGCCGGCCAGCATGCCGACGCCACGCGCACGCTGCTCGATAAACTGCTCACCGAAGTGGAGGCACGGGGCCTGCGCGAACTGTACGAAACCATCGATCTGCCGCTGGCCGCGGTGCTGGCGCGCATCGAACGGACCGGCATTCGCATCGAGCCCGCGCAACTGGGGGTGCTCTCGGAACGGATGGAATCCGAGATTGCCCGGCTCTCGGCCGAAATATACGAGCTCGCCGGCAAGCCGTTCAACATCAACTCGCCGCAACAACTCGGCAAGGTGCTGTTCGAAGACCTGGGCCTGCCCGCGCCGTTCAAATACGGCAAGGGCAAGACCATCTCCACCGCGGCCGACGTGCTGGAGGGGCTGGCGGCCGAACACGAGATTGCGCGCAAGGTGCTCGACTACCGCCAGCTCGCGAAGCTCAAGGGCACCTACGTGGACGCGCTGCCGGCGTTGATTCACCCGCGCACCGGGCGGTTGCACACCAGCTTCAACCAGATCGGCGCGGCCACCGGACGCCTGTCCTCGTCGAATCCAAACCTGCAGAATATCCCCATCCGCAGCGAGCTGGGGCGGGAGATCCGCGCCGCTTTTGTGCCCGAGCCAGGCTGGAAGCTGATTGTCGCCGATTACTCGCAAATCGAGCTGCGCCTGCTGGCGCACATGTCGCACGACCCGGTGCTGGTGGCGGCGTTCCGGTCCGGCGAGGACATCCACACGCGCACCGCCGCCGAAGTGTTCCACGTCATGCCCGAGCTGGTGACGCCGGACATGCGCCGCGGCGCCAAGACGGTGAATTTTGGGATCGTCTACGGGCAGACCCCGTTCGGCCTGGCCGTTCAGCTTGGCATCGAGCGCAAAGAGGCCGAGCAGTATATCCGCCGCTACTTCGAAACCTATGCCGGCGTGAAGGCGTTCATCGACGAGACCATCGAGCGGGTGCGGCGGGAAGGCTACGCGGTCACGCTGTTCGGACGCCGCCGCCCCATCCCGGACATGACCAGCCGCAACGCCAACGCGCGCTCGTTCGCCGAGCGCACCGCCGTGAATACGCCGCTACAGGGGACCGCGGCCGACCTTATCAAGCTGGCCATGATCCGCATCGACAGGAAGCTGGCCGGCGGGCGCGCGCGCATGCTGCTGCAGGCGCACGACGAGCTTCTGTTCGAAGGGCCGCCGGAGGAAGCCGAAACGGTGGCCACGCTCGTGAAGCGCGAAATGGAGCAGGTCTACGAGCTGGACGTGCCCCTGGTGGTGGACGTGGGTATCGGCGAAAACTGGCGCGACGCGAAGTAGGCGGCCGGGTTCAGGACCGCGGCCGTTTTCGCGCTCTTGCCGCCAGGCCAAGGCCGGCGAGTCCCAGCCCGAGCAGCGTCCACGAAGCCGGTTCGGGAGTAGCTGCGTTCGGAGTGTACGTAAGGGCCGAGATGGTGAGGTTGGGGTCCTCGCTGAGGCTCGCGATGCCAAAACCGAGTTGCTCCGTACCGCTCAGGCCGGCGACCGGAAACGAGGCCAACAGGGACGAGCCGCCCGGGACCGGTTCGGTAAAGAGCTGGCCGTTCAAAGTGTAATAGATGGCGACATCGGTCGGATCGGGCTGCAGGCCGTAAGTGAAACTGACCGTGCCGCCCTGAAGGCCCGGACTGAAGCTCGCGAACGAAATCTCGGAGCCACTGTAATAACCGCTGAGCGTCCCGGCCGCCAGGCCCAGAAAGTTCTCCAAGTCGGATTCGCTCACATCGGAGGGGCTGCCGAGCGTGGTCGTTCCAGAGTTGGCGGTCACGTCTCCGCAGGTTGCGATCGACGTTCCGAAGTTGGCCACAGGGGAAGCCAGCACCCCGCCCGTGTTGTCCAGAGCGGCGCCCGGGCAATCCGCGATGATGCTGACGTTGGTGGCGAACAGCGCGCCTGAAGCCGCGCAGAAGCAAAGCAGCTTCAATGCAGGTCCGCACAAGTACGACCGTAGGCTCATTTGGGACTCCTCCGCAGGGTCCAGCGGTCGTACAACTCACCGCTCATGGGATTATACCCTGGATTGCACTCGGCGAAGAACCTTAAAAAAAAGCGCCGAGACTCAGGACCGCGACCGTTTTCGCGCTCTTCCCGCCAGGCCAAGGCCAGCGAGTCCCAGCCCGAGCAGCGTCCACGAAGCCGGCTCGGGAGTGGTTGCGTTGGGAACGAACGTGAGGCCCGACAGGTTGAAGCTGGGGTCTTCCTCTTCGCTGCCCTCGGTGATGCCAAAACCCAGGGTTTCGGTACCGCTGAAGCCGGCTACGGGAATCGAGCCCGATTCCTCGTCTCCACCGGTGAGCGACCCGGCCCCGCCATATTGGCCGTTCAAGGTGGAGAAGATATAGCCGATGTTCCCGTCGCCTTCCGTTTGACCAGCGGGGTGCCTGGGCAATCGGATGGCGTGGCTGTCGTGGCGAACAAGGCACATGAGGCGGCCCAGAAGCAAAGCAGCTTCAATGCGGATCCGTGTAAAGACGATGTCAGTCTCATTTGAGACTCCTCCACGCGATAGGGCGGTATACCCCACGGCTGGAGGAGAATATGCTTGGAGTGCATCCTGCGCAGCCCCCCAAACGGTGCAGCCCCGGATTCACCAGGGTACCGGTACCCGGCATGTCCACAACGCTGATCTCCAGCACGCCACAGGCAGCCGCCAGGTAGATCGCAAAGCACCGGAATCGGGACCAAGCTGCAGTTTGATGGCGTTACGATGAAAGTTGAGTACCATCAGCGCGGTTAGTACTGACATAATGAAGCGAGTTCCATGAGTCCTGGTAGATCCGGGAACGATGAGGAGACAATCCGGCGCGTCTTATCCTCCTACGGGATTGGAGCCAAATTGCGGCAGCTTCGCCTCAGGAAGAAGATCTCTCTGGTCGATCTGGGGCGGCACACCGGGCTCTCCGCCTCCATGCTCAGTCAGCTGGAGAACAGCAGGCTGATCCCCACTCTTCCCACCCTCGTTCGCATAGCCATGGTCTTCGATGTCGGTGTGGAGTATTTTTTCGGGGATCGCAAACAGGAAAAGCCGTTTGTGGTGGTCCGCAGGGAGGAGCGCCTTCGCTTCCCCGATCACCCGGACAATCCCACGCCCAACTACTTTTTCGAATACCTGTCCTGGTCGATCGATCAGAAGGCCGTTCAGATCTACCTGGTGGAGATCATGCATGTGCCCGATGAGGCCGTTCAGCCACACGTGCACGACGGCGCGGAGTTCTTCCACATGCTGGAGGGCAGCGTGACGATTCGCCACAACGACAAGGATTACGAGTTGCACGCCGGCGACAGCGTGTACTTCGATTCGTCGGCGTCCCACACGTATCGCGCGACATCGCGGACGCCCGCCAGGGCTATTGTGGTGACAACCGGTCCGGGACTCTGAGCGTTCCAAAACGACACGACCACGTTCCTCTTTGGCGCCGCGGCAGCCTGGCGGCCTGCAACCTGTTGGTTTGCCTGGGGCGGCACAGTGGCGTCCGGGATGCAATGCACTCAGTGCGATGGGAAGTGCATACTTAACGGCATTGTCCGGCCTGCAGGCGAATACTTCGGCGATCAACATGACCGGCAACAATCTGGCGAACCTGGACACCACCGGGTTCAAGAGTCAGAACGCCAGCTTCAGCGACCTGCTGGCCAACGAGATGGAAGTGCCGGGCATGACTACCGCCCTTGGCACGGCCCAGCCGGCTTCCATTTACCAGTTCCAGCAGGGCGCGGTGGAGACCGGGCAGGCGCCGCTGGACGCGGCCATCTCCGGCAACAACAATGCGTTTTTTGTGACAGAGAGCGCCACGGGACCGGTATACACGCGCGCCGGGGAGTTTCAGACGGGGCCGGATGCGGCGGGGAACAACGTGCTGCTGTCGCAGAGCGGGAACGTCGTGGAGGGTTACGCGATCGGCGCCAGCGGGCAACCGAGCGCAACCATGGGCGAGATCGTGCTGCCCACGAAGAACAATCCGGCGCCTACATCCCGGGTCAGCGTCGAAGCGAATCTCGATTCCAGCACCGCGGCCGGGGCCACCACTTCCTACAGGCAGACCATCGACGACGCGCAGGGCCAAACGCACACCCTGACTTTGGATTTCACCAAAGGGACGACGGCGGGAACCTGGACTCTGACCGCTCAGGTGGACGGGCAGGCCGCGCAGGGTTCAACCACGCTGCAGTTCGATTCGAGCGGCAACCTGACGTCGCCGTCTTCGGTCACCATCGACGCCAACGGCCAGACCATCGCCATGCCGCTGGTGGACGGCAACGGCAATGGAATGCTCACGCAATACGCTTCGCCTTCCGCGCTGCAGCAGTTCGGACAGAATGGAACGGTCGGCAGCGCCGTGACAGGATACTCCATTGCAGACGGGGGACTGGTGACCGCTTCGTGCGCGGATGGAAGCACTATGAACGTCGCCCAACTGGCGGTGGCGCAGGTGGGGAATCCGGAAACCATGACGGCGCTCGGGAACGGCGATTTCAGGCCCACCACCAACACGATGGGATACAAGGACCTCAGCACGGCCAGCGGGGCCGCCCCGTATTTCGGGAACGCGCTGAGCACGGGGACGCAGATTACCGGATCGGCCATCGAGCAGTCCACCACGAATATGGCCACCCAGTTGACCAACCTGATGGTTTATCAGCAGGCCTATCAGGCCAACTCGCAGTTGCTGACCACCAACGACCAGATGCAGCAGTCGCTGATTCAACTGGTGATGTAAGTCAGCCGACCTTGCCGGCCAGAGACTTGGGGTACACCATGACGCCCGCTTCTGAAGCGCGGAAGATCTTGTAGAGGATCTGATTGGTGGGCAACTGGCTCTCGAGGAAATCCACGCCCTCCGCGCTGATGATGAAGCTGCTGCGGTCGTCTTGCAGGATGTACCGCTTGGCACGCAGATACCAGATGGCGAACAGCAGCCGCTCCCGCGGGAATGACATCAGGTTCTCCATGTCCAGCAGGGAGAGCGCGGCGAAATCCGGATTCGCGCGCCGCTTGCTGTAGAGCAGGCAGAGCACACCCACGCGGATCTTGGCCTCCGCGTCGATGCCGTCGGTGAACTCGCGGCCCAGAAAGATGGACAGCGGCGCGGCCTGGCCCTGTTCCAGCTCGGCGTCATAGCGGGCGCGGCGAACCGGATCTCTCAGCGTTTCGTACGCCTCCTCGAGCAGGCGGAGGCGCTCCAGATCGCCGCTTTCCTGGTCGCCGGGCCGATACCGCGCCGCCAGCATCCGGTAGACCCGTTCCACCGCTTCGGTCTCGGCGCGGGGGTTGATCTGCAGCAGATCGTAGTAGTTGATGGGCGCGGGGCGCATACTCACGGCAATTCATCGCCCTCGCCCGGGGGTTTCGGGTGCTTGGGCCGCTTGCGGCGGGTTTTCGGCTGGATGGTCCGGCTGGCCGGGATTGCGCCGACGCGCTCGCGCGCCAGCCGCCGCACTTCCTTCTTCTGATCGAATTTCCGTGGCCTGGCCATGGATTCCGCTACAATGTGAGTGTATCAGCCCGTAAGGAGGCCACATGTTCGGCACCATCGAATTTCCCCCGCTCGTGGTCGGCAACCTCTTCAGCCCCCAGGACATCCTCGTCATCGCGGTGATTTTCCTTCTGTTCTTCGGCGGCAAGAAGATCCCGGAGATGGCGAAAGGCCTGGGCGAGGGCATCAGAAACTTCAAGAATGCCGTGAAAACGGAAAGCGACGACGCTGAGACGAAGAAGCAGGGGTAAGGCTTCCCGGGCGGTCCGCACGCCGGGCCGGCTCTGATCGGCGCATCAGGAAAACAGAAACCCCGCGAGACGGTCTCGCGGGGTTTTGTATTCTCGCGCCGGTGGTACGGGCTTACTTCGCTTTCTTCGGCGGAACGATTGCGTCCTTCACGGCCTTGGCGACGCGGAACTTCACGACCTTCTTTGCCGGAATCTTGATCGCTTCCCCGGTGGCCGGATTGCGTCCGATGCGGGCTTTCCGGTCCACGCGGACCAGACGCCCGATGCCCGGGATGATGAATACGCCGTTCTTCTTGGTTTCGCGAATCGCCAGCTCCGCGAACCTGGTGACGAAATCCTTGGCGGCCCTGGTGGAAAGCTCGTTGGATTCGGCCAGTTCGCGGATCACCTGCGATTGTGTCAACTTTGTACCTGCTGCTGCCATGTTCTTCTCCTTATCCGTCTCTGCCCGGAGGCTTGAAACAAAACCTCTCCGTTTTGTTTACACCTGAATGATAGCCGCGCGCCACGCCGATGTAAAGGGAGAAGACGCCAAAAACTGCTGTTTTTGCGTGTTTTTTGCGAGCGTGTGCTCTCGCGAGCCCGTCCGGCGCGCCTTTGGGCGGTCCGCGCATGCCGGAAAGGCCAAAACAGAGGTCTCCGCGCGTTGCGGTCAGGCGGTCTTCGCGCTCAGCGTTGCGGGCACCGGTGCGCTGGCGGCCGGCTTCGGCGCGGTTTCCGACGGGCCATCCGGCGCGCTCAGGCCCAGCGCGCGGCGCAGCTCGGCGTCCATCTGCTCGCGCGTCGCGGTATTCTCCTGCAGGAAAACCCGCGCGTTGTCGCGCCCCTGCCCGATACGCTCCCCGTGGAAGCTGTACCAGGAGCCGCTCTTTTCCACCAGGTTCTGAGCCACGGCGACGTCCAGCAGATCGGTCTCGCGGCAGATACCCAGACCGAACATCATGTCTACTTCCGCCTCGCGGAACGGCGCCGCCACTTTGTTCTTCACCACCTTGATCTTCGTGCGGTTGCCCACCACCACGTCCCCGTCCTTGATAGCGGCGCCGCGGCGGACCTCGGTGCGAATGGAGGCGTAGAACTTCAGCGCCCGCCCGCCGGTGGTGGTTTCCGGATTGCCGAACATCACGCCGATCTTCTCGCGCACCTGGTTAATGAAGATGAACAGGCAGTTGGTGCGGGAGACGGTTCCGGTGAGCTTGCGCAGCGCCTGCGACATCAGGCGGGCCTGCAGGCCCATGTGGCTGTCGCCCATCTCGCCCTCCAGTTCGGCCTTGGGCACCAGCGCGGCCACCGAATCCACCACCAGCACGTCGATG
>CAYVPZ010000179.1:0-8311 GCA_964453955.1 uncultured Solibacteraceae bacterium
GCACTGGTCAGCTCAGCGGTCTGGACCCCAGATCTTCTATCGTATCAGATTCGCCTTGCTGTTCCGATGGTTCCGGCTGCGGCGCGGTATCAGGTTCCGAGGTCTCGCCGAGCGGTTCCGCATCCGCTGTCGGCTCGACTGTGGGGGCTTCCTCGGCGGCCTCCGGAGCGGACTCGACAGCGACGGTTTCGACGACGCCCGTCTCGGCGGCGATGGTTTCTTCCGATTGTTCCGCGGGGGTCTCGAACTGACCGTAATACCCATTCACGGCGTCGCGAATGCGCTCCACCGCCGGGGCGCCGATGCCCTGCAGCTCTTCCAGTTCTTCCGGGGTCATGCCCCCGAGCTTTTCGATGGTGCCGACGCCGCCCGCGATCAACTGCCCGACAATGCTCTCCGGCAGGCCGAACTCCATGAGCACCGACACCGGCGCGCCCGGAGACACCAGCGCGGCCATGGCCGACTCCACCTCCCGCCGTTTTTCCTCTTCGCTCTTAATGTCGATCTTCCAGCCCAGCAGCTTGGCGGCGAGCCGCACGTTCTGGCCCTTCTTGCCGATGGCCAGCGACAACTGCGTGTCGTCGACAATCACTTCCATGTGCCTGGCGGTGCTGTCCACGATGGCCACGCGCGAGATCTTGGCCGGGCTCAGGGCCTTGGTGGCGTACTGGACCGGATCGTCGGAATACTCGATAATGTCGATCTTTTCGCCGCGCAGCTCGCGAATAATCGACTGCACGCGCATGCCCTTCATGCCCACGCACGCGCCCACGCAATCCACGTCGCGGTCGCGGCTCCACACGGCGATCTTGGTGCGTTCGCCGGCCTCGCGCGCGCAGCCCTTGATCACCACGGTGTTGTCGTAAATCTCCGGCACTTCCTGCTCGAACAGGCGCTTCACCAACTCCGGGTCGGCGCGTGAGATGGTCACGCCGGCGTTCTTGCCCGCCTTTTCCACGCTCTTGATGATGGAGCGGACGCGATCGCCGACGCTGAAATTCTCCAGCCGGCTCTGCTCCTTCTTGGGCAGCCGCGCCTCGGTCTTGCCGATGTCCACAATCAGGTCCTGCCCCTCGATGCGTTTGACGATGCAGTTCACCAGCTCGCCCACCCGGCCGGAGTATTCCGAGAAGATGGTTTCCCGCTCGGCCTCGCGGACTTTCTGCAGAATCACCTGCTTGGCGGTCTGGGCGGAGATGCGGCCCAAAGCGTCGGTGGGCCGGGTAATGCGCACCACCGAGCCGAGCTCGGCGGCCGGGTCCACTTTCTTCGCGTCGTGGAGGGAGATCTCCTTCACCGGATCGGCCACCGGATCGGCCACGGTTTTCACCGCGAAGATTTCCAGCGCGCCCTGAGCGTTGAATTCCGCAACCAGATCCTCCACGCTGCGGAAGTGTTTCCGGGCCGCCACCAGCATGGCGTCCTTCACGGCGTCGATGACGATCTGCGGATCGATGCCCTTCTCCTTGCTCAGGATCTCAATGGACTGATAGATGGTTCCCACTCGTCTCCTCTTCTTTCAAGTTGTCCTCGGGGAAAATTACCACTCGAACTTGAGGTTGGCCTTCTCTACCTGGGCCAATGCAAAACGGACCTGCCTGCCTGCCGCGGGCTCGATGGTGATCTGGCCGTCCTCAAAACCGGTCAGCGTGCCTGACCAGTGCCGCTGATTCTCCACCGGCTCGCGCAGAACGATGTGCGCCTTGTGGCCGGTGAAGCGTTCGAAATCCTTCGCCCTGGTGAGCTTGCGCTCGAGGCCGGGCGAGCTGACCTCCAGCGTGTAGCGGCCGCCCGGGATGATGTCTTCCACGTCCAGAATGGTGCCCACCTGGTGCGAAATCAGCTCACAATCGGCGTGGCTGACGCCTTCCGGCTTGTCGATGAAGATGCGCAGGACGCGGCCGTTCCCTCCTCCGAGGAACTGCACCTCGACAATCTCGATATTTTCAGGCTGGGCAACCCGCTCCGCGACTTCGGTCACTTTGGCGGTGACGGCTTCCCTGTTCCGATCGGGCATCCTGCAGCTCACGAACGCTTCCAATAAAAAAGTGGGCTTTCGCCCACTGGTTGCGTTCGACATTTTCAGTATACCAGCTACCAGACGCCGGGGACCAGCCGGTAGCGGGTGCGTTGCGCATAGTCCTCGTAACCCGCGAGTTCCTGCCGCAGCGTACGGTCTTCAAGAGCCGTCCGCACCACGAGGGTTACCGCGGCCAGGGCCATCGGTATGCAGCTCCAGATGGACCCCAGCACCAGCGGCCAGCCCGCGATCATGACCAGCACTCCAACATACATGGGATGGCGCACCATCCCGTATAGACCCGACGTAACGACCACCTGGCCCCGATCGTTTGGAATCCTGACGGTCCGCTCGAGAAACGGGTTGGTGCCATGGCTAACCCTATCGGCACCGTACCGATGATCAGCAGCAGTATCCCAGAAAGGTCCACCCATAAGAGACCGATGACCAGCCGAAGCGTGCATCAAGGCCGGCAACGACACAACGGCGGGATCCTCATCGTCGACAGAAATGAATTGCGCCTTCGCGGGATCCGCCGAGGCCGCCAGCGCGTTGAGCATGGGGATCTTGGCGATGCAGGGAGCGCACCACGTGGCCCAGAACTCCAGCACCACAACCTTGCCGCGAAGCGAGGGCCAATCCACCTTTGTCCCTGCGGGCGCCTGCAGCAGATAGGTGAAAGCAAGCTCCGGAGCCGCTGTGCCAGGTTTGGGAGTGTTCGGGTTCAGCACCGCAACCTGAGCGGCGGCGCCAGCCACGCTGAATATGAGCAGGCAGAGTGCTTCCACACGCTTCAAGGTCATATCGCTGTATGGACGGACCTCAATACGTTCTGTCACCGGCCGGCCAGCCCCGGCAGGCCGCCAAGAGACGGGGCCAGGCGGACGGCGCGCAGGATGGCCTGGGACACCGCCTCGGCCGCGGCCACTCCCAGCGCGTTGATATCGGCGTCCAGCGTGCCGCAGGAGAACGCGAAGGTGATGTCGCCATCGAAGGTGGTCCACACCGGCGCGACGGTGCGGGCCACGCCGAGGCTTCCGAATTGGGCCAGCTTCGTCGCGCCCACCTTGTTCAGCCGCGCGTTGGTGGCTACCACCACGAGCGTCGTGTTGTGTCCCTGACTCAGCGGGCTCCGGCCGACGCCCTGCTCCAGAATGGCGGCGCTGTTGGCGAATTCCATGGAATCGCGGGCGGTGCGCGCGCCCGCCACCACGCCGCCGGTCTTCGGGTCGATGACGTCGCCCAGCGCATTCACGGCGGCCAGCGCCGCAACCAGCACGCCGCCAGGCATGGCCACGGTCGCCGTGCCCAGGCCGGATTTCATGGCGTGGTCCATGCCCAGCAGCTTGCCCACGGTGGCCCCGGTGCCCGCGCCAACCGCGCCTTCCGGAACGGCCTCGCTCGAAGCGGCGCCGGCGGCCACTTCGCCCATCTCGCGCGTCGGCCGTGCGCCGGCCTTACCGATGGCCAGGTCATAGAGAATGGCTGCGGGTACCAGCGGCACTTTCGCCTCGGGGGTTTGGTAACCGATGCCTTTGTGCTCAAGGTAGCGGCGCACGCCAGACGCCGCCTCGAGGCCGAACACGCTGCCGCCAGCCAGCACCACGGCATGGACGCGCTCGGTGAGGTGCAGCGGGTTAAGCAGATCGAGCTCTTCGGTCCCGGTGGCCGATCCACGGATGTCCACCCCGCCCACCGCCCCCCCGGCAAACAGCACGACGGTGCAGCCGGTGAGCCCGGTGTAATCGGACGCATGGCCCACGAGCACCCCGGGAATGTCCGTAAGCCCCTTTGTTGACATGACTTATATGGCTTTTATGGTAGCATCGGATTGATTGAGTATGGACGCTATCTCAGAGAAACAGCACGCCCACCAGCTCATCGACCGGCTGCCGGAGGCGGAGATCTCGACCGCCGTTCGCTTCCTGGAGTTCATGCTGCTCGATCCCGCGGCGCGCACCCTTGCCAATGCGCCCGTCGACGACGAGCCGATTACCGAGGAGGAAGAGGGCGCTGTCGCCGAAGCCCGCGAGTGGTTCAGGCACAACCCGGGGATTCCGTTTGAACAGGTGGTCGCCGAACTCGGCTTCACCTTGGAGGGAGTGCAGAACCAGCGGGACCCCGCGTGACCAGGGTCAGCAGAGCGATGGCCGAGCGTTAGAGCTACGAGGAAACTATGGAACCGAATCTCAATCAGGAACGCCAGCAGGCCCACGCGTTGCTGGATATGCTGCCGGCCGGGAAGCTGAACGCCGTGCGAAACCTGCTCGAAGTGATGGTGGAACCGCTGGCGCGCTCGCTGGCCCTGGCTCCGGTGGAAGAGGAAGAGATCACGCCCGAGACGGCCGCGGCGCTGGACCGCGCCCGTGCTTCGCTCGCTCGCGGTCAGGGCATCCCGCACGAAGAGATCCTCCGCGAGTTCGGGCTGAGCCGGTGAGCGAGGACCCCGCGCCCGAGCGGATCGCGGTCATCTGGTCGCCGGAAGCCCGCGCCGATCTGCGCGCCATCGAGCGCGAAACCGCGATGCGGATTCTCCAGTGCGTAGATCGTTATCTGGCCAGCCGCGCCGGCGCCGTGAAAAAGCTCCGGCCGCCGTTCACCGGATTCCGGCTGCGCTGTGGCGACTACCGGGTGTTCTTCGACCACAAGGACGACACCGCCATCGAGATTACCGGCGTCCGCAACCGCCGGGAGGCGTATCGCTGAACGGCGGGTGCCGTGGCAATGGGCGATCTATCACCCTTCCACCCGATGCGAACCATCGTCTCCTTCTGCCAGTTCGAGTACCGCCCGGTAGCCTGCCGATTCCCCGCGCGAGCGGCCAGCGAAGGCTACGCCGCCGCAGACTCGCGGCTATACCATAAAGCGGCCTTCTTTGGGTTCGCACGAACGCCGCGCCCCGTCTCGTAATAGTGGGCCACATTGTGCGCAGCATCTTTGTGGCCGCGCCTTGCCGCCTTCAGAAACCACCTGAAAGCCTCCTTTGGGTCAGCGGAAACCCCTTCCCCCTTGCTATAGCAGACTCCGACCGAGAATTGGGCCTCAAGATAGCCACTCTCGGCAGACTGCATTTCGAGTTGAAACCCCTTCGCCGGGTTCCTTCTCACTCCGTGCCCATATCGATAGCAGTAGCCCAGCTGATAGACGGCTTCGGCCAGTCCCTTCCCTGCTGCCTTTCGGAACCACCGCACAGCCTCTTTCTTGTCACGCTTGACACCTCGACCCTCGTAAAGGGCAAGACCAAGGTTGTATTGGGCATCAGGATTCCCGGCGCGTGCAGCCATGCGGTAGAGCCTCACAGCCCGAGCTGCGCTCTTCTTCGTCCCAATGCCGTAATCGTAGAATGTCCCCAACGCCGCGGTAGCTTCAACGGAACCCTCCTCTGCTGCCTGCGACATCAATGAGAAGAGCTCGCAATAGCTCTCGGGCCCTCCTTTGATAAACAGCCTCATCGCGCGCTTGTAAACCTGTCTTGCATGCTCCATTTCGATTCTCAGCGCCATAGTTCCTTCAAGTTTGGTTCGTATCTTCGGGGCCTTGGCGGCCAGCCCCCTTTGGGTTGTTTTCCTCCCGGCGGTCTTCGCGGAAACATGCCTTTTTTCTCACGAGCGGCATCTCCCTTCTCGCCGCGCCGAGCATCCCACTGCTTTCGGGCTGTTCCATGCTCGTGGTCCTGCTTTGTACTAGGTCGTGCGTCCTTGGTGTGTTCGGCCTCGCTGGTTGCGCCGGGCACCGAAGGCTTAGGCGGGTGCTTTTGGTCCTCCCGATGCGCTTCTCGCACGAATGGAACCTCGGGCAGCGAGAACCCGGCCGGTCTAAAGTTCTGACCGGTGCGTGCCCGCCCCACAGCCCCCCAATCTCCGTAAGCCCCTTCATTAACATGACTTATATAGTTTGTATGGTAGCATCGGAGTGCATGGAGGGGTCCGCTTGCTCGATATCCTGAAACCGCCCGTAGCGGAGTTTCAGGACTTCCTCGTGCTGTCGGGGCGAGCCCTCAAAAACGTCTTCCGCGCGCCGCACTACTGGGACGACGTCTTCCAGCAGATGGACATCATCGGGGTGGGCGGCCTGGCCATCGTCGCCCTCATCGGCTTCTTCAGCGGGCTGGTCATCACCATGCAAATGTCGCGGTCGTTGTCCGCCTATGGCGCCGTCGACCAGGTAGGGCCCATCGTAATCCTCATTCTGGTGCGCGAGTTGGGTCCCGTGCTAACGGCGGTGATGGTGGCCGGCCGCAGCGCGTCGGGCATCGCCAGCGAACTCGGGTCCATGAAGGTGAGCGAGCAGATCGACGCCATGCGCGCGCTGGGCACCGATCCCATTCAGAAGCTGGTGACGCCGCGCATGATCGCCACCGCGGTCATGCTGCCGCTGCTCACCATCATCGCCGACCTTGTCGGAATGCTGGGCGGCTTTCTGATCGCCTACTTCACGCTGCGGCTGACGCCGAGCCAGTATTGGACGCCGGCCTATCAGACGCTGGAATACAACGACCTGGTCCAGGGCCTGCTCAAACCGTTTATCTTCGCCTTCGTCATCTCGCTGGTAGGCTGCTACTACGGCATGCAAACCAAAGGTGGAACACAGGGCGTGGGCCGCGCCACCACGCAGGCGGTGGTGGTGGCGTGCGTCTGGATCTTCGTCCTGGACGCGTTGCTCGGCCGCATCTTCGTGCACATGGGATAACCGATGAGCGCCGCCGCCGCACCCCCGCAAAGCGTATTGCGATTCGAAGATGTCAGCCTGGCCTTCGACGACACCGTCGCGCTGGACCATGTCTCGTTCGAGCAGGCCGCCGGTGAAACGCGCGTCGTGCTGGGAGCCGCGGGCAGCGGCAAAACCAGCCTGCTCAAGACCGCCATCGGCTTGCTCAAACCCGACTCGGGCCGCGTCTGGCTGCTGGGCGAAGAGATTACCTGCCGCGGCGAGCACGACCTGTTCCGGCTGCGCAGCCGCGTGGGAGTGTTGTTTCAGGAGGGCGGGCTGTTCGACTCGCTGACGGTAGGCGAAAACGTCGCTTATCCCCTCGAAAACCAGCAGGTGGGTCAGGCGGCAACGCCAGATGAGATCGAGCGGCGGGTGGAGGATGCGCTCCGTTTTGTCGAACTCGAGCATACCCTCGACAAGACTCCCGACGAGTTGTCCGGCGGAATGCGCCGGCGCGTCGGCATCGCGCGGGCGTCGGTCACCGAGCCGCCTCTCGTGCTATACGATTCGCCGACGGCGGGGCTGGACCCCATCACCGCCAACACCATCGTGGAGCTGATCGCCAAGGAGCGTGATTTGCGGGACACCGCCAACCTGATGGTCACCTATCGCTATCAGGACGGGGAAATCATGGCCAATTTCCGCTACAATCCCGACAGTGGGCAAATGGTGCGGGTAGCGCACGCTTTGGAGAGCAACGGACTCAGGACGATATTCATGGTGCTGGAAGGAGGCCGTCTCGTGTTTGAAGGCAGCCAGAAGGAGCTGGAGGCGTCGAACGACCCGTACGTGGCCCGTTTCGTACGCCACTGATCACTCATGCCGTTGCAGAAGAAAACAACCTGGGCGCGATTGAAGGTGGGGCTGTTGGCGTTGGCGGCGATGGTGGTCCTCGCCGTGGTGATCGTGCTGATCACCGGCGACACGCCGCTTTTCGAAGGATACACGACGCTGTACACCTACATGAACGACGCCACCGGGCTCACCGACGGCGCGCCGGCCACCCTGAACGGCATCACCATCGGCAAGGTGGCGAAGGTGGAGCTGTCGGGCATGGCCGACCCGCAGCACGTGGTCAAGGTGGCCCTTCTGATCGAGGATCGTTTTCTGCGCTCCATCCCCGACGACTCGAAGACGGAGCTGACTGCCCCCAACCTGCTGGGCACCAAGTTCGTGAACATCATCAAGGGCGCCAGCGCCACCCCGGTGAAACCGAACGGCACCCTGCCCGGGCTCGATACGCGCCCCACCTATGACCGGCTGAAAGAGACTCTATTCAGTGTGCTTACGTCCGCCGGCATGGTTGCAGAGTGCGCCTGGGCCGACCTGTTCGCCGGTACCGGAGCCGTGGGTATCGAGGCGCTCAGCCGTGGCTCGACTTCAGTCCACTTTGCCGAATCCAGCGGCAACGCCGCCCGTGTGCTGCGGCAGAATCTTGCAGCGCTGGGCCTGGAGGCCGGCGATGTCGCCGAGCGGAACGCGGCAGATGCTCTGCGCCAATGGGAAAAATCCGGAGTGCAGTTCGACGTCTGCTTCCTGGACCCTCCCTACCGTCTGCACGGTGCCTATGGCGAAATCCTG